>SLJY01000111.1 GCA_007134875.1 Desulfobacterales bacterium | reverse complement strand
TTTCCTCGAGGGCGGCGGCCTGTTGGCTTGCGCCTTCCGCCTGGGACTGACTGGATGAAGCAACCTGGCCGGCAGCGGAGGATACCTGGTGCGCGCCATTGCTCATACCCTCCACGATCTGCCGTATGGGATTGGATATGGATCGGGTAATAAAAAAGCCAAGCATCATAGCAAGAACTACGCCAGTGATCATGGAAAGCATGGAGATCGTTTTCAAGGCTGCCGACTGGGTAACCGCCGCACTCACCTCGCTTTGCGCAATCCCCTGGTTGATTCCAATCAGGTTGTCAAGAAGTCCGAAGGCTTCGGCCAGAT
Organism: Desulfobacterales bacterium; assembly: GCA_007134875.1. GTDB lineage: Bacteria > Desulfobacterota > Desulfobacteria > Desulfobacterales > Desulfosalsimonadaceae > B1SED10-16. Next base: position 12,338 of record SLJY01000111.1, on the reverse strand, counting down.
ATGCATTGGACTGCTCCATGGTCATGTTTTCCGCCCTGTTGCGAAGATTCTGCGCCCGCGCCGCAATTTCAATCAACTGGTCAAATTGAGAAAAAACCGCAGCCGAAGCCGGCTGCATGCCGGTGGTAAACTGTCGGATGGCATCGTCTGCGCTGCCATAGCCCATGGTAATCTGGATATCCATCAGCGTTTCATGAAACCGCTCATGAGGATCCACGCTGGCTTCGACAATATCAAGCATTTCCGGGTTAGCAGTTTCAAAATCCGCCAGCCAGCGGCCATACGCGCAGGCCGATGCGTCATCACCGCCTTCGAACAAATCCCCCAAAAGAATCATGTTTGCAACATTCACCGAGAGGGAATGATGATCTGCCCGAAATTGCTGCAACTCTGCCAGCAGCCGCTCCGGGTTGAGGATATCGATCCGGTCAAGCGCCTGGTGAAGATCAAAAATCTCATCATTCAAAGCGGCCCATCGTGGGATAATACGCATCAGTGCATCCCACTCGCGAGCTTCTTCGGCCGACTGCGGCAATGATTGATAAATCTCAAAGGCTGCCCCATAATCACTGCGATCTTCTTCTATGCCTCGGTATTGCAACTGCCGCATATCCGTTGTATTATCCGGGTTAGAAGGGTCCGCTGGTTGATGATAATCGACTGCATAGCCGCCTTCATCTCCAAAAGGCTTTGAACAGCGGGCAGTCGCACCCCCCCGACCTCCTCCATGGCCGATTCATTTTTCACCGCCCCGAAAAACCCGATCCCTCCAAGGAAAAGGGCGATTGCGGCGACCACGGAAAAGCCCAGCATTAACTTGCTACCCAGTTTCAGGTTTTTTAACATTTTTATCTCCCTTTTGATTGTCAAACGGCATGATTCTGGCTTGCCTTTAAGCTGGTATATGCGAATAGGATTTCTTCATCCCGATTGACACGAAGAATAATCCGGGGAAAAAACGTGTAGAGCCTTTTGTTCTGTTCCTTAGACCCCGGTTTTAAGAGGAAAATGACATCCAGTTCTTTTAGGAGCTCCTTATGCGTTTCAATAGAATCAACGACCGCGGCGTCATGGATACACACGATCAAAAGCTGAATCTTGTAAGTCCGGTGTTTCAGCCTGGCGATCAAGCCATTCAACTCCCGGTATATTTCCATTTCGTGCTGACCGAATCTGCTTCTCAGCAGCTTTTCAGCTTTTGTAAACGCTTTGGATTGTATGCAAAAATTGGCATAGATGAACATGCAGGCTCCTTTTTGACTTACAGCAGCAATAATGGTGCCAACCTTTTCAAATGCTATAACATCTCGAACTTTATATATTTTATTAAAGTGGGGTTAAGAATAGTCAAATTATATTTGGCAATATTTCAAATAAAATTTGACTCGCAGGGACAGCCTTTGCTATAAATATTTGAATTTAAATTTAATTTTTTATTCAAATAGAATTTGACAATTCAAGCCAGATTTGAATTGTCAAATTCTATTTGAATGCAGGGTCTCGGATCCGTTTGTTGGAAGGAAAAAGAGTTAGGTTGAAATGGCCCTGGACATGGAAGATTATGGCTGGTTGTGCCCGTATTTTTATGCCGGGAAAGTATGTTGTGGTGTCGGTAATCGACACCGGCTGCGGAATGGATAAAGAGGCACAGGATCGTCTGTTCGATCCGTTTTTCAACATCAAGGGGTCCGGCAAGGGGACCGGCCCCGGCATGTCCGCGATTTATGGCATTGTCAAACAAAACAGAAGGTTTGTAACTTTTTACAGTGAGCCCGGGAAAGGATCGGTCTTTACACCATACTTTCCTGCTCATGAAGCGGAAAACTTTTATATGAGCCACTCGAAAGAAACTGAAGGAAAAATTTCCATGCACTCTGAAGCCATTCTGCTGGTCGAATTTCGTTCGGGCATTATAATATCAGGCGGGTCAGGTAGAACACCCAGATGCCGGCAATCAGCCCTTGGAACGTGCCCCAGGTGATGTCCACGACGGTTATGAGCAGGGGGTAGCCTTTGATAAAGGACAAATTGGTCAGGTCATAGGTGCAGTAGATCACAAAACCGGCAAACGCGCCGGTTCCGCCCGCGGAAACCATCCGGTTGTCGACCATGATGGCAAGCGAAACGAACACCGCAAGGCCCAGTGCGATAATGACCTGCGCAAGAACGCCGACCGGGAGATTGAATACGATCCGGCCGTTATGAACCCGGGCCAGATAGCTCATCTGCCGGAAATACAGGCTTCTTGCAACCACTGCAAGCCAGAGCATATCCAGCAGGATGAACAAGACGATTGCCGCACCTGCAACCGCAAGAAACGATGCGGAAAAAAAATAGTCCATGATTTTCTTTTCTTTTTGTTTCGCTCAATCCGATGCCGTGATTATCATTACCATAAGCCCCCCATGAAACAGGTGCAACCTGAATTCAGTTCGGGTGCTTGAAATCTCGTTTTTTTTAATGGATCCAAAAACGGTCATTGCAGGTGATCGGGGCTTCGGGCAGGATTTTTCCGGGCCCCTCGCATAGTGAAAGGAAAAGAAGAGGGGGGTATGGATATTTTTCTGATTTTTCTGGTCAATCTCCTTACGGTTGCTGTCTTCATGGCTGGGGGGTGGGCTGTCAGCCTGCCCCTTCGAAACGCGGCCATTGCGGACAGTCTGTGGGGCCTTGGATTTGTTCTGATCGCCTGGCTGACATTTTTTCAGACGGACGGTTTTTTCCCCCGAAAACTTCTTCTTTGCATCATGGCGACCTGCTGGGGTCTGCGCCTGTTTTTTCATATCGCCTCCCGCAGTCGGGGCAAAGGCGAAGATCCGCGCTATGCCGCGTGGCGGGCGCAATATGGCGACCGGTTCGTTCTGGTAAGCCTTTACAGGGTGTTTCTGGTTCAGGCGCTTTTCCTGTGGGTGATTGCCATTGGTCTTCAGTACGGACAGATCGCGGAAGCCCCCGCGCGTCTGACATGGTTCGATGCAGCCGGCTTTCTGATCTGGCTCGCGGGTTTGATCATCGAATCCCTATCGGATCTTCAGCTCAGGCGGTTTCTGGCTGATCCTGCAAACAAGGGGCGCATCATGGATCGGGGGCTGTGGCGCTACAGCCGGCATCCCAATTATTTCGGAGAGGCATTGGTGTGGTGGGGCATATTCGTCATGGTGCTTGGCCTGCCTTTGGGTTTTCTCACCATTATAAGCCCCCTGGTGATTACCTATACACTGCTGCGGCTGACCGGCGTCACACTCATGGAGCAGACGGAGTTTTCCGATAACCCGGACTACCAGGAATACATTCGCCGGACGAGCGCATTCGTTCCCTGGTTTCCGAAACATAGATGATGATAAAGCGCATGCATGGCGGACAAGCGGTTCTCGATACCGCGTTCGCCGGCGAACGCGGGCGAGGTCTTCGGAGTCCGGCTATGAAAACGAAAGTGTTTATCGGCTTTTTGGAGCATACCCGGCACCCGCCAGTGTATCACCGTAATAGAGAAATGCCCTGTCCATGGGGTAATCCCGGATGTTGCCCTTTGAAAAGGTGATTTGGTAAAGCCGCAGAACCGAATTATCTACCCGGAAGAATTCGGCGCAGAAGTGGAGGTAGGCCCTCCAGGTTCGCCGGAACCGTTCATCGAACAAATCCGGGTTGAAGCGGTTGATTGTCTCCCAGTTCCGGTCGAATCGCTCCGCCCACTCATCCAGGGTCAGGGCGTAATGGCGGCGCAGGTTTTCGATATCCAGGATTTCAAGGCCGTGGACGGCCATGAGGTCGATGGTTTCGGTCAGGCCCGGCAGGTAGCCGCCGGGAAAGATGTGCTTGCGAATGAAAAAATCGGTTTCCATGGGCCGGTCATGGGCAATGAAATGGAGCAGGCCGATGCCGCCGGGCTTCAGGCACCCCGCCATGGAGCGGATCCAATCCTCTAACTGGCCTTTGCCTGCATGTTCATAGACCCCGAGAGATGCATACTTGTCGAATGTGCCGGCGATCTCCCTGAAATCCTTTTCCTGGATGCCGATCCTTTGCGCCAGGCCCTCCTCGCGGGCTTTTTCCAGCAGCCAGCGATTCTGGTCGGTCGTAGGGCTCAGGTTTGTACCGAATACTCCGTAGTTCCTGGCCGCATGAAACAGGAGAGACCCCCATCCGCCGCCCACGTCAATGAGGTGCTCGCCCGGCTGGAGCCGGAGTTTACGGCACACGTGCTCGAGCTTGTTCTCCTGGGCTTCTTTGAGGTCCCGGGTCCCTTCCTTCCAGTAGGCACACGTGTAGGTCATGGTCGGGTCCAGGTACTGCCAGAAAATGTCCGACCCGCGATTGTAATGGGCCAGCGCGTTTTTCACGCCCTGCCGGCTTTTGCGGTTTCCGAACTGCAGTTCATGCCAGAGATTTCGGAGCCGGATCAGCGGGTGGGGGATGCGCGCCTGGCGCGCTGTTATGTCAAGGGACCCCTCGTTGTCCGCCGCGGCCCGGACGATGGCCTTGAGATCCCCGTCGATCTCCACGCCGCCGTTAATGTAGGATTCGGTCAATCCCCATCCGAGAAAGAAAATGGAGTTGAGTTGTGCTGCTTTCGTTTTGTAGCGGACGGTGAACGCGGGCGGTTGGCTGCCGTGGCGATACGAGCTGCCGTCTTTAAAGTGAATTTCAAAGGGAATCGATGATTTCCCCAGCATCCATGGGTAGATTCTTTGAAGAAGACGAGACATGCTTTCCTTTTTTTGATGAAGAAGTAGCAAAAAGTGAAGGGTGAAAATAGCCGGCCAAAATGAACGAAAAATTTTTTTCAAGATGATAAGGTCCGTATTTGGCACCTTTCCGGGACAAAAACGCGCATACGCATAAAAATCGGTTTGCCGGCAGTGCCTGACGCTTTTATTATTCTAATATAATGCTATGGCAATTGTAAAACCAGCGATACCTGCACCTGCGGGATTTTTTTTACAGGCTCCGCATTATTGCCATTTACGTAAAGTGTATCAATGATACATTTTGTTTCATATATTCACGGGGGTGATACAAAAAGCGGTTGCTGCATCACTGCTCGGTTCATCGGCATTGCCATGAAATCGGAAAAAAGTAATCATGGCACACTTATTGATAGAATAATAAAACAGAAAAACGGGACAGGCCTCCTGCAGCTGCAAACGGAAAAGGAAGTGCCGGGGGATGCGCTCTGGATATAGTGATAGACCAGGGTGCCTGCCGATGAAAATGTTTTGGCAATATTGTGCGGGCAGGAGGAGACAAACTACAACCGAAGGTAACAAGGAGGGGATGAGTATGGATGCAAAAGATTATTGCAACTCGATGGCTACTGAATTGACGGCATGGAAGGCGAAGCTTTTTGACGTGATCAGCAGAACCGACAAGATGGGAACCCAGGAAAAGGACAAGGTCTGGCAGTACTTCAATGAAATGAAAATCATAATTCAAGATCTGGAAGACAAGGTGGAGACGCTTCGTACGGAGTGCCCGTCCGACTGGAGTCCCCAGAAAAAGCAAATCGAGGATGCCCATGTCGATGTCCGTTCAAAGTACGAGGAAACTTTAGAGTTTATCGGCAAAGCCTCCCCGATGTCGGTTCCGGGCTGATTCATTTCTTGACGTAACGGATATTCCCGCACCCTGCTTCCTGAAAGCGGGTGCGGTTTTTTTCAGGACTTCCTCACGCCAGCACCGCTTCGACCGGCCGCCTCAGCGATTTTGGCATTTCCGGTCCCCTTCCGAATCGTACCACCAGATTAGGCCTGCCGTCGCCCAGCCCGAGCGCGGATGCGAAGAGAGGGCGCAGGCCGGTTTCCTCCACGGGTTGATTAACGAAGGCGTTCCGGATACCAAGGGCTGTCGCCTGCAGTGCGAATCGTTGGTAGCAGCGGCCCGCCTCCATCCAATGCGCTTTGTCGTTTTTGTCCGAAACGAAAACAGCGATGCCGGCGGAACTACGGATCTGCCTTGCATACTTGTCGTTTTCCGGCCGGGTGCGGTATATTAAGTTAAAAAGCGGGTTGCCGATCCAGCGCGGCACGGAGGGGTTGCCGCTGGTTTTGGCGGCCAGGCCGTCACCGGTTGAAACCGCCTCGGCATCACTGAACCGGATCCAGGACTTCAGTTCTTTTACAAATCCGGGATTGTTCATCTGGGCCGTGTTGCCTTGCACAACATAGTCCAGAACCGTTTCCATTGCAGGCCGGTGGGTAAGGAGCTCAACCCGGACGCCCCTTCCCCTTCCCGCGGTTTTAAGCAGAAAAAGCTCGTCGGTGTTCAGGGCCGTGCCGTCATATTCCGCGCGCGTGCATTGGCGTTTCAAAATGGCGTGGTACAACTCCGATTCATTCGGATGGAATGGCTCGAGGGTGATTTTCAATCCGTCATCCGGCTGCAAATCATAGTCCACAGTCGGTTCCAGCCCGCTGGCCCTTGCGGCATGGACAAGATTTTCAGCGGCACACCCCAAAGACACGAAAAGGTGATGGTCGTCCGGATCGACCACAGGGCATCTGCGCTCGAAATCCGGCAGAATCGAAACCGCTCTCTCCTCCAGGCGAAACCGCCAGCACTGCGTGTTGTGGCTCGAAGGGGCAAGGGTTGCATACCGCACAAGCTCGGTAAGAAGTTCCTTCTCACTGGTTGCCGGTTCATCCGAATGACGCCAGATTTGCTGCGCCGCCTGCTCGTATGTCATGGTCGTAATCCTTTCCGCTTACCTGCCGGACAGCAGTGTTTTCGCATGGCGGGCTGTGCCTCGGGCGTGGGGTTCGGGAAATAAAAAAGGGGATACGTTTGTCTGGAAAAGAATACCTCCGACCTTGATTTGTTGCAAGCTTTTCGTTATATCCGTTAAGGAATGGCTGATCAGACGGATTCGCAAAGCGCACGCCGCATCGCTGGCTCGGTGCAGCGCGTATTTTCTGACGCCTCCGGTTTCCAAGCGGTTCAGAAGCGGTAATCCACCCCCGCTGTGAACGATTGGCTGCGCCAGGAAACCTTGTTCAACGGAATATCGAATTGCTGTCCGGTTGCAAGATAGGTTGTGTCTGTACCATTCTTCGCTTTTCTCTCCCTGTGGAGAAAAGAAAAAGAGATTCCCGCCTGTGCGCTTAACGCGTACCTGCACGAGATATCCACGTCAAAACCGCTTCCCGATGCACTGTGAGTGAAGCTGACCGGCTGGGCAAGATCCTGTCTGAGATTCCACCGGGCATCCGCCTGGTAATCGAACCAGTGGTATCGATAGGAAGCGCGGAGTTCGATGGATTTTGACGCCTGGACCATGAATTCCCCGCCGGCCCACAAGGCGTTCCAGGTGGCGTCATAGGTGCTTGCCAGGCCGGGTATGGGGCCGACGGGGGGCGTCTTTCCCGGTGTGGCAATGGTTTGCATACCATTGGTTTTCAGGAGCCTGAGTCGGTGATGCGAGGCGCCGATCAGCGGGGTGATACGATACCGGTTTGAGTTGAAGAGAAAGTGCCTTCCGGCGCCGGCGGTCAAATCCCAGGCGTTTCGGCCGCTCACATCCGAAACGGATTCGGAATAGAGGCCTGTTCGGTCGTCGCCGAGATAATCACGGTCAGTGGTTTTCCCACTGCGCAGCGCCCCGTGCGCCCCTTCGGCAAAAAAGACATAATGATCTTTTGTAAAGGTGGAGCGCAAGCCGACCTGTACAATTTCGATATCTTCGGTGATCAGTTCCGACAAGATATTGACATTGCGGCCGGCGATATGCCAGTGCAGGCGATCCGTGCGCAGATGGGTCCGCAGTTCAAGATCGACGGAAAGGAGATCCCCTTTTGCCTCCATGCTGTTTGAAACAACCAGCAGGAATGAAATAAAGCCTATCGCATATGCTTTCATAGCCGCCCTGCATGCCGATACGTTCGGAAAATTGCCGGTGCAATGGTCTTTGCTGCGTCACTGTACTTTCACGGTGACGCAGCGGTGATGTTTTTTTCTGGGGCATCGTCCCGCCGGCAGTCGTTGATAGCAATATATGGATTAGTGGCTGAACGAAAACCGTCTTTTTCGCCAATTTCGGTGTCAGGCTCAAATTTTAATCCGCAAAATACGCTAAGTATTCCTGCGGTTAAAATTGTCGCTTTCCTTGAACTTAGCGAAAAACCCTGGTTTTCGTTCGGCCACTGGATTAGTCTGCTAATGAGAGAAGAGCCGGCGTCAAAAGTGTTTCGTCGATCAGGGGTGCGCTGCGTTTTGTCACCAAAGGGCAATCCACAATTTCCACGCCCATTTGCCGGATCCGTCTTTCATCGATTCCCCCGGGATAGGAGCCGTTTTTCCTGTCCACGAGGATGCAGGTAAGAACATTTTTCTGGGCGGCGGCGCCGGGGATATCCCTTTTCAGGATGGACAGAAGCACGGCCGCCTGGTCCGCCACGTCCATGTCGGGGGTTTCCGGATCGGCTTCGGTATTGGGGACGTATACCTTGGGGCATGGCTGGCGGCTTACCGTTTCCCCCACGCCCCCGACCAGCAGATTACAGACTATGCTGGAGTAAAAGCTGCCCATGGGGTATATGATCAGCTCCGCTTTTTCGATCAGCCGTCGTACGGGCGGTTCGATGGAGACATCAACCGGGCTCGGATCGGTTTCGTCCCGACAGAGAAAAAGGTCTTTGACCGGCGATTCAATGGGCGCATTTTCCTTTCCCGTGATTCGGTGCTGTCCCACAATAACTTGGCCGTTTTCAAGGACGGCGCCTAGTTGCAGGCTACAGTCCGCGACCGGCTGCACGATTCCCCTCACATTTGCCAGACCAGTAAATGCAGCCAATGCACCATCCATTCGCCGGTTTCCGGAGAGATAAGCGCCGGCCAGCACCAGGTTGCCGATGCTGGCCCCGGCAAGATCGAAGTCAGGCGGCATCCGTCGGGTGAAATCACTCAACAGGCCTGTGATGGTTTGACGGGCGGCGCCCGGGATCGCTTTTACCATCGGATGCGATCCGGAAGCCAGATTCAGCAGCAACTCCAACCGCGTTCTGCTGTTTTTGTTCTTCGGCATTCTCAGGGATAGCAGGGTGAGGATCTGATGGCTCCATTGCGCTCGCCGGTCGGCCAGTGCGATGAGCCGGTTTCTGATATCCCCTACCGCAGGCATGTCAAAAGCCTTCCGGAGCGCGGCCGAACTTCCCCCCGAATCAAACGGTGTGATGATATGGATGGAATTGTGGGTACAGCCGATCAACTCATTGGAGAGTCCCCTGAGTGCGCTGCCGCCGCTGAAAAAAACAATGGAAGGCCCCGTTTCGGGATCCTTGGCGCACGATGCCAGGGTTTCAGCCGGCTCGTGCGGCCGGCGATTCGGGGCCCTGCTGGTTTCGAAAATCGTCTTGCTTTCCACTTCGCTTCTTCTAAAACATGAAAAAATAGCTCAGCATGGCCCGCAGATCCGGTGCGGCGTTGTCGACGCCGACACCGAGGGCGGCCCGCAGGCTGCTTTTACGATCGATGGAATAATCGATGCCGCCGGTGAGCAGCATGTAGTCATGGCGGCTTTCCATGACCGCCTCGCCGACGAAATGCACGTCGTCCGTGTACTCGTATATGGCTCCGGCGCCAATCCGCAGGGTGGCCTCATGGTCGTTATTCGTTATGAAGTCGTATTTCTCGGTATACATCAGCCCGATGGTGCCGGTCAGAACGATACCTCTGTCGAGAGGGTGCCGCAGGGCCGAGTATATCCCCGCGTCAAAGTTGTCCTGCCAGGCTTCTTCCTTGCCAACAGGAATGGTCACATACCCTCCGGCCGAAACCTTGGTCTCCCTGTCGATCAGGAGATGCCGGCCGCCGACATAGAAATCCGTAATGCTCGTTTCGGAGCTTGCGCCGTCCGGATCCAGGGTGGCCACGCCCAGGCGGAAGTGCAGCTCTGTTTTCGGATTCAGCGGCAGGCCCGCCCGCAGCGCAAACGTGTAATAATCGGCTTCAAGGTTGTTGTCGTAGTAACTATAATCGAATTCCCCGTCCAGGTAGGGCTCGGGTGTTATGTGCGCGTCTTCGAAGAAGCTTTGAAAGAGTCGCACATTTCCTATTGTATCATCCTGGGCGTAAGCGGTTCCCCAAAATAATAACAAGGCGATGATGCCCGGTACGGCCTTGATTTTCATTGTCGTCCTCCGGTAGCATTGTTTTTTTCGGTTGTTGTCGTATACACTATTCAGGTTGCATGGTAATTTAATGGATGTTGACCGCCTTGGCAACCGTAAATTGTGCCCGAACGAAAACCGGGGGTTTTTGCCAAGCGCATCCTGTGTTCCCGAGAAATCGCGCGTAGGCGCAGACATTGGACTTTTTTACGAAGCCGTCAACATTTTGGCCCAACACAGAATTTGGCTGAAAAGACGGTTCTCGTTTGGCCAATATATAAGAAGACTGCATGGAGACGGTTTATGAAGGATAACGGAAATAAAATAAAAATACTTTGCGTCAGCCGCATTACGGACGAAAAATTCGTCAATCTCTATGATATGCGTTACCGGGATAAAAACGGCAGTGAGAAACGATGGTCGTACGCATCCCGAAGCGATCCGCCCAAGGCCCAAACCGGCAGCTTCGACACGCCGGATGCTGCAGTGATCGTTCCGTTCCACGGGGATACCGGCAGGCTGGTTGTCATACGGGAGTTCCGGATTCCCCTTGCGGACTGGCTCTATGGTTTTCCCGCGGGCCTGGTGGATCCGGGGGAGGGCATTGAATCATGCGCGGCACGTGAGCTTTACGAGGAGACCGGCCTGAGCCTTGTCCGGGTCAACCGCGTCAGCCCTCCGATCTATTCCTCCTCCGGGCTGACCGACGAGTCCGTGGCCATGGTCTACGTGGACTGCACCGGGACGCCTTCATCCGCAGCCACGGGAAGCGCCGAGGAGATCGAGACGATATTTCTGTCCGAAAAAGATGCTTTTGACCTGTGCAAAAGGCAGGATGTGAAGATTGATCTGAAGACGTGGCTGGTGCTGGACGCATACGCAGGGAAACGGAGTTAGCGGCCGCACGGAAACCAAACTTTTTCGTCAGCACATCCTATGTCTTCTGATAACGGGATCACACAGAAAAAGACGGTTTTCGTTCGGCCACGACTTAGTGAAAGGAAAGATGAAAAACGAAGAGGGAAGGGGGCTGCGGGCTTGTCTCCCGTCCCCCTGTTTTCGGATCGGACCTCCGCCCTCCGTCCTCTGACTTCTGTCTTCCGCCCTACAAAAGCCCTGCTTCCCTCATAATCTCCGGCACCACGTCCTCTTTTCCGATAGCCATGATATGGACGCCGTCGCAGATTTTTTCGTCTTTGATCTGCCGGATCATGCGGGCCGTTATCTCGATGCCCTTCTTGAGCGCACTGCCCTTGGGGGCTTTGGCCATCTCGTCGATGAGATTCTGGGGAACCATGACGCCGGCGACATTCTTGTTCATGAACCGGGCCATGCCGGCCGATGTAAGCAGGATGATGCCTGCCAGGATTTTCACGTCAAACTGCCGGGCATATTCCATGAACCGTTTGAAGTTGTCCATGTCATAGACCGCCTGGGTCTGGATGAACTCCGCGCCGGCCTCGAGCTTCTTTTCGAACTTGATGAGCTGGGGTTCGATGGGGTTGGCTTCCGGCGTTACAATGGCGCCTGCGCACATCCGGATGGCCCCGTCCAGCTCGTTTCCGGCCAGGTCCCGGCCGCGTTCCATGGTGCGGATCGCCTTGACGAGCTGGCTCGATTCCAGGTCGAATACGCCCTTGGCTTCCTTGTGATCGCCCAGCATGACCGAGTCGCCGGTGAGGCACAACACGTTGTGGATGCCGCGGCTGTGGGCAAAAAGAAGATCCGCCTGCAGGGCAAGCCGGTTCCGGTCCCGGCAGGTCATCTGCAGGATGGGCTCGCCGCCGTGCTCCTTGACCAGCAGTGCCCCGCCCAGGGAGGGGTATCGCATGACGGAACTCTGGTGATCCGTGACGTTCATGGCGTCCACCTTGTCCCTGAGAAGCTCCACGTGGTGGATGAACGGTTCCGTGTTGGTGCCTTTCAATGGCGCCACCTCCGAGGTGACGACGAATTTCCCGGAATCAAGGGCTTTTTTGAATGCGGACGTCATAAGATCATCCTTTCATGCTAAAGATCGGTATTATGTTTGTGCCTGCGCCTGTGTGAAGCAGGGTATGTCGACGCATCCTATCCGCCGGACACGATCCATTTTCCCGGGCTCGGCTCGCCCAGGTGGTTTCTCGGCTTCTGATAGCGGCGCATGGAATCGAGACTGTCAAGGTCCTTCAACCGGTTGTAAATGAGCGTCCATACGCAGTCCTTGTTGACGTCGATTTCGCACTTGCCGTTGTTGGT
>SLJY01000019.1 GCA_007134875.1 Desulfobacterales bacterium | reverse complement strand
TTTTTCAAAACCGTCACAATTATTTACATAATTATTTCAATGATACCGAACGTAAAACGTAAGGAGTGTTTCCATTGGCCAATCACAAATCAGCAATCAAGCGCATCGCCCAGAATGAAAAGAAGCGGCTTCGCAACCGGATGGTGAAAACCCGGGTCAAGAGCGCCGTTAAAAAGGTGAATTCCGCGGCAGGGACCGGGGATGACGTGAACGCCCGGTTGGTTGCCGCGCAGTCTCTTATTGACAAGGCCGCCAAAAAAGGCGTGATTCATAAGAGGGCCGCTGCACGTAAAATATCCCGCCTGGCAGCACGGGCCAACCGGATGGAAGGATAGTTCCTTATCGGGCAGCACGCGGACGGTATCAGAACTGATCCGTCATCTGGTAGAAGATCCGCTGGGCAAGTCTTCCCGCAAGATCGGCCACAGCGGATTTTTTATTCTGCTCGGTCCGGATTCGGTCGCTGTCGTCCGCAACCGTGTAATCGCCGGATGCCTCGATGCCCCTCGCAGACCATAGCTCCTCGCCGTCCGGCGTTGCAAGGCGTACGTCGACCGACAGGATGATCTCCCTTTCGGCCGTATCGTAGGCCGCGCGGCGGGAAAGCGAACGGGTCCTTGCTGACCGGATCACCCCCGTGAGTACCGCATCGGCCTCTTCCCTGCCGGTGACTTCCACCATCGGGTTTCTGGAAAACTCGTTGATGACATCGTTTGTGATGATGCTTTCGATGCCGGACTCCCCGCTCCGGTTTTGAAACATCTCGATGGCAATCCGTTTCACGCCTCCCGGCATCTCGCCGCCGCCGGAAAACCGGTATCCGCATCCGGCAAAAAACAACATGGCCGGCAGCAGCATGAGCAGACAAATCGCAGGCACCGCCAGGCGGCCGGCGTTTTTTGCGGCAAAACGGCAGGTTGTTCGGGTGTTCTTTAGGCTCCCCATGTTTTTACCCTGTAATGCTGACGGCTTGGTAAAAAATCCAATGTCTTCGTTACGCGCGATTTCTCAGAATTTGCGGCTTACGCCTTGTAAACATGCACGTACGCCAAGTACTTTGTATTCTTTAAAATCGCGCAAGCCTTGATCTTGGACTTTTTACGAAGCCGCCGGATCGCGATTTTTTACGAGTGCATCAATTCTGACGGACTACACGACGATATTGACCAGCTTATCCCTCACAACGATAACTTTCCGGATGGTTTTGCCCCTGATGAACCGCACGGCATTGGGGTCTTCCAGGGCACGGGACTTGATCGTCTCCTCGTCCGCATCCGCGTCGATTTCAAATCGCCCGCGCAGTTTCCCATTGACCTGTACCACCAAAAGCCGCGTGGCCGAGGCAAGGCTGTCTTCCCGGTAGCCGGGCCAGGGCTGATCGCAGAGGGTTCCGGGCTTATTCCCCGTTGCCGCCCATATTTCCTCTGCGATGTGCGGAACCACAGGACACAGCAAAAGCGCTGTCATATCCAGGGCATAGCGCATGACACCTTCCATGGGGGCCTCCGCTTTTTCCGGTTCCACGGCATTCATCCGGTTGGTGAGTTCCATGACCGCGCTGATGGCCGTGTTGAAGTGAAAACGCTGCTCGATGTCGTCGGTGACCTTCTTGACGCTCTGGTGGGTTTTGATATAAAGGTCCCTGGCGTCTTCCGGCAGGCCGCCCGGCTCGCCGGTGTAGGGCGTCGTGTCTGCAAGGCGTCCGGCCCATCGCTGAAAGAGCCGCCATACCCGGGAAAGAAACCGGAAAGATCCCTCCACGCCCTGCTCGCTCCACTCCAGGTCTTTCTCCGGGGGGGCCGCAAACAGGCAGAAAAGCCGGACCGTGTCCGCTCCGTAGCGCTCGACCAGCGCGTTGGGATCAATGACGTTCTTTTTCGACTTGGACATTTTCTCGACCCGCCCTGTTTCCGCTTCTTTTCCGCATCTCGCGCAAAACGGGGCGTCTTTTTTGTAGTCGGTTTCCTCCGGGTATAAAAATCCATGCGATTCGCAGGAGACCGTCTCCTTGCAGACCATTCCCTGGGTCAGAAGCCGTGTAAAGGGCTCCCTGAATCCGACCAGTCCCAGATCGTTTAAAACGCGGGTGAAATAGCGTGAATAGAGAAGGTGCATCACCGCGTGCTCCACACCGCCGATGTACTGGTCCACCGGCATCCAGTAGGCAACATCGTCGGGGTCGAAAATGCCTGCGTCATAGTGCGGGCTGCAATACCGCTCGAAATACCACGACGACTCCACGAACGTGTCCATGGTGTCGGTTTCCCTGCGGGCGGGTGCGTCGCATTCAGGGCAGGAAACGTTTACAAACGACTCAAGGCTCTCCAGGGGCGATTTCCCGCCTGCCAGGAGGTCGGCGTCCTCGGGGAGTACAACCGGCAAATCTTTTTCCGGAACCGGAACCGCTCCGCACGCATCGCAGTGGATAACGGGTATGGGGGCTCCCCAGTAGCGCTGGCGGGAGATCCCCCAGTCCCGCAGTCGGTAGTTGACGGAGCGCTTCCCGATGCCGTTTTTTTCGGTATATTCGATGACGGCTTCCTTGCCCGATGCAGAGTCCATACCGCTGAAATCCCCGGAGTTGACCATGATCCCGTCGCCGGCATAGGCTTCGGTAGCCGCCACGGACGCCTCGTCCGTATCTTCAGGCCGGATCACCACGATGATATCAAGGCCATATTTTTTTGCGAATTCGTAATCTCTCTGGTCGTGGGCGGGTACCGACATGACGGCGCCCGTGCCGTATTCCATGAGGGCGAAATTGGCGATATAGACGGGCATCCGACGGCCATTGAGCGGATTGATGCACCACCCGCCCGTGAAAACGCCCTCTTTTTCCCTGGTTTCCATGATGCGATCGGCATGGCTTTCCCTGGCCATGCGTTCGACGAAACCGGCGACTTCCCCTCCCTGCTTTTTCCCGGCGGAAAGAGTCTCAACGAGTGGGTGTTCCGGTGCCAGGCACATGAAGGTTGCACCGAACAGGGTATCGGGGCGCGTGGTAAACACCCGGATCGATTCGTCCATTTTCTCAACGGGAAAGTCGATCTCCGCGCCTGTGCTTTTGCCGATCCAGTTTTTCTGCATGGTGGTGACTTTTTCCGGCCACCCGTCAAGCCGGTCGCAGTATTCGAGCAGGTCGTCGGCGTAGTCCGTGATTTTGAAAAACCACTGTTTCAGATTCTTCTGGCGAACCGGATCCCCGCAGCGCCAGCAGTCGCCCGATTCCACCTGTTCGTTGGCCAGCACGGTCTGGCAGCGCTCGCACCAGTTGACGTGCGCCTCCTTCCGGTAGATCATGTCTTTTTTGTACATCCGGATGAACAGCCACTGTTCCCAGCGGTAGTAATCCGGGGTGCAGGTGGCGATTTCACGGTCCCAATCGTAGCTGAAGCCCAGGCTTTTAAGTTCCCTGCGCATGGCGGCGATATTTTCGTAGGTCCACTTTGCCGGGTGCGTGTTGTTTGCGATGGCGGCATTTTCTGCGGGCATGCCGAAGGCGTCCCATCCCATGGGATGAAGGACATTGTAGCCGCACATGCGCTTGTAGCGTGCAACCACGTCGCCGATGGTGTAGTTTCGGACGTGGCCCATGTGAATCCTGCCGGAAGGGTAGGGAAACATTTCCAGAAGGTAATATTTCTCCCGGTCCGGGTCGGTCCGGGCTGCAAATGTTTTTTCTTTCTGCCAAACCGACTGCCACCTGGCTTCTATTTCAGCGGGATGATATTTCTGGTCCATGTCACTGTTCGCCTTCCTTGGTAATGGACTTTTACAGAGCCGTCATTATTAATTACCTGAACCCTCATGCCACAGTCGAAAGGAAATATCAAGTGCGGAAGCCGACGGTTTCCCGGCAGAAAAGATTTGACTTGTATCATTGAATACAATATTATAACATACTTGAAACATGTCATAAATTCCCAGTCTTATAAACTCTTCAAAGCCATCGGCGACATAAAGCCGGCAAGGACGCGTATACATGACGAGCAAGATTCTGATCAATGCGGTGGATCCCGAAGAGTCGCGGATCGCGAAGGTTACGGACAACCGTCTGGAAGAGTTCAATATCGAGACCACGGCGCGGGAGATTACCCAGGGCAATATCTACAAGGGGATCGTCTCCCGCGTGGAACCGAGCCTGCAGGCGGTGTTCGTCGACTACGGGGCCGAGAAGAACGGTTTTCTCCAGAAGCAGGAAATCCATCCGGATTATTTTCTGGATGATCCTTCGGGGGGACAATCCCTTAAAAACATCATTCGCCGGGGGCAGGAGATTCTGGTCCAGGTATCCAACGACCCCATCATGGAAAAGGGGTCCATGATGACTACCTACATATCCCTGCCGGGCCGTTACACGGTGCTTATGCCGGGGGGAAAAACCCGGGGGGTCTCCCGGAAGGTCACCGATGAAGCCGAGCGGAAGCGGATCAAGGAGATCATGGACAGCATCAAAATTCCTGAAGATTTCGGCATCATCGTCCGGACGGCCGGGGAGGGCTGCAACAAGACCACCCTCCAGGGCGACGTCCGCTACCTTATGCGCCTTTGGAAAAACATCAAGAAAAAGGGGGTCGAGGAAAAAGCCCCGGCCCTTCTCTACAAGGACCGGAATATCGCCGTTCGGGCCATTCGGGACTCTTTCACCCCGGATGTCAAGGAGTTCCTCATCGACGACGATACGATCTTCCAGGAGGTCCGGGAGTTTATTCAGGTCATTTCCCCGCAGCACAAGAAAATCATCAAGCGGTACCAGGCGGACAAGCCTCTTTTTACCAAGTACCAGCTCGAGGAACAGATCGCCTCCATTTTTGACAACCGGGTGAAGCTGAAGTCCGGCGGATCCATCGTCATCGAACAGACCGAGGCCATGGTATCCATCGACGTCAACTCCGGAAAGGCCACCCAGAAAAGTTCCTTCGGGGAGACTGCGCTCCAGACGAACCAGGAGGCGGCCGAGGAGATCGCACGGCAGTTGCGTCTGCGGGATTTCGGGGGCCTGATCGTCATCGATTTTATAGACATGCGGGACCGGAAGCACAACCTCAAGGTGGAAAGAACCCTGAAAAACCATCTCAAAGCGGACAAGGCCCGGACCAAGGTCGGCCGGATATCCCAGTTCGGACTGCTTGAAATGTCCCGGCAGAGAATCCGTCCTTCGATCCGCTCGATTCACTTTGAACCCTGCGGCTGCTGCCAGGGAAGGGGCGTGACCCCGTCGCTGGAATCGATGGGACTGGCTTTTTTGCGGCGGCTCCGGCTGGAAACCATGAAAAAGGAAGCTTCCCGCGTCTACGGCTACGTACCGCCCGATGTGGCATCCTACCTTTTGAACCGCAAAAAAGGTGAAATCCTCGATCTTGAAATCCGGAGAAACATCACGATCACCGTGGAAGGGGACGGAAACCTGCTGCCGGGGGAGAACCGGATCGAATACGAATAAAATTTTTTCCGGATCCGATTGACTGCACGGTTTTTTTTGCATATAACTGCCTGACATTTATTGCCCCCCGCCGGTTGCAGCCCGCGGATGGCGGCTGACGAAGCAAATCGCACATGCAAAATATTCCATAAATCCAAGAATTATCGTTAAGGAGGTATTGTTTTGATCGATATCGCTTATGCCATGGGCCAATCCGGCCAGGCGCCGGAGGGCGGCGGGGGATTCGCCGCATTCATCCCCATTATCCTGATGTTCGTTATTTTCTATTTCCTGCTCATCCGGCCCCAGCAGAAAAAGGCAAAAGAGCATCAGAATATGGTCAACAACCTGCGCAAAGGGGACCGGGTCATCACCAGCGGCGGAATCTACGGGGAAATCACCGCCATAGACGATAATACGGTTACGGTGGAAATTGCCGACAAGGTTCGGGTCAAGGTATCCCGGCCGAGTATTGCGGGGCTGAGAGACGCCTCGCCGGAACGGACCGGCTGATTGCCGGCGGCAAATCAACTATGGCCGGCGGGCCTGACCGGCCTCCGCAATGCCCGCCGGCTATCACAGCAGTTCCGCACTCATATCCAATTTGAGCGATTTTCAGTTTTGCCGCATCTACTTTGTCAGCGGATGGCTCGCATAGCCGACTATAGCGGGGCATCCGCCTCCACGTATCTGCGGCAAACTTGGTATCTGCGGCAAACTTGAAAATCGCTCATATAGGTGACATTGAATCTGTATATATTCGAAATATATCCGAAACCGTTTATCCAAAACAGACATCTGAAAGGGCGTGTCTCCATTGAAAGGGCTATCCTGGCGTATTCTCGTTATTATCGCGGTGATCATACCGGCGGTTGTGTATGTCATTCCGACATTCAAACCGACCATGTGGCCGTATAATCAGATCAATCTCGGTCTCGATCTGCAGGGTGGAATGCATCTCTCCCTGGATGTCCAGACGGAAAAAGCCGTGGAAAGCACCATGGAAAGGACCCGCAATGAACTCCGCGGCGGGCTTCGGGATGAGCGGATCCGTTCGGTCGAGGTTTCCGATGACAAGGCCTATGAACTGGCCTTCCGGCTTATAAACCCGGATGATCTGACCGGTTTCAGGAATTTAATCGAAAGAAACCACCCCGAGCTCCGGATCCTCTCCGAGGATGAAGAAAACGGTGAGATTGTCGTCCGCCTGAGACTCACCGATGAGACCGCGAGGGACGTACAGCGCCAGTCCGTTCGCCAGGCCCTGGAAACCATCCGCAACCGGATCGATGAATTCGGTGTTGCGGAACCGGATATCCGCGTCGAGGGGGAGCGCCGTATCCAGGTCCAGCTGCCCGGCGTCACCGACACGGACCGGGCCAAGGAGTTGATCGGGCGTACGGCCATGCTGGAATTCAAGCTCGTGGACGACGAGCACAGTCTGGAGCGCGCTCTTGACGGCAATGTTCCCGAGGGAAGCGAAATTCTCTACGGCAGCGCGGAAGGGGAAGCAGGACGCCAGCCTTATCTCGTCAGGGAAAGAACGCTTCTGACCGGCGCCTACCTGGACAATGCACGGGTGCAGATCGATCAGCAGTACAACGAGCCCTATGTACTGATCAACTTCAACCGCGAAGGGGCCAGGATTTTCGAACAGGTTACCGCTGAAAACGTGAGAAACCGTCTGGCCATCGTGCTGGACAACCGGGTCTATTCCGCGCCCGTGATCCAGGAGCGCATCGGCGGGGGGACTGCAAGAATTACCGGAAATTTCAGCACCCAGGAAGCCAGGGATCTTGCCATCGTGCTTCGCGCCGGCGCACTGCCCGCCCCGGTCGATATCATCGAGGAGCGGACGGTGGGGCCGTCTTTGGGGCAGGATTCCATCCGTCAGGGACTTTTTTCCATGCTCGTGGGCGGCGTTCTGGTGCTGACGTTCATGGTGGTCTACTACAGGGCTGCCGGTATGATCGCCAACCTTGCCCTGGTATTGAATATCCTTTTCATTGCGGCAGGCCTTGCCGCGTTCCAGGCAACACTGACGCTTCCGGGAATCGCGGGGATCATTCTTACCATTGGCATTGCCGTGGATGCCAACGTCATTATATTCGAAAGAATCCGCGAGGAACTGCGGCTGGGCAGGAAGGTCGCCTCGGCCATCGAAGCCGGGTTCAACCGGGCGACGCTGACCATCCTGGATGCCAACGTGACAACGCTTATCGCCGCGGTGGTTCTGTTCCAGTTCGGTACCGGCCCGGTGCGGGGGTTTGCCGTGACGCTGAGTCTGGGCGTACTGGCATCCATGTTCACCGCCCTGGTGGTGAGCCGGCAGGTCATGGAGATGGTCTATATCTCCCGACGCATGAAAACCATCAGCATATAATGAATTATATAAGGATCTTGGCGAATGGAACTCATCAAGCCCGGGGTTAACATCGATTTTATCGGTAGGCGGAAAATCGGCTATATCATCTCGATCGTGCTGATTGCGGCGGCCATCCTGACGCTTATCGTCAACAAGGGCCCCAATTTCGGTATCGATTTTGCCGGGGGTACCATAGTCCAGGTCCGCTTCGACGGGGCCGTGGACATAGACGCCGTTCGCGCAGGCCTGGCGGAGGCGGGCCTGGAAGGCGTATCCCTCCAGACATTCGGTGCCGAAGGTCAAAATGAATTTCTCATCCGGACCCAGGCGGTGCTGGATACTGGGGATGCGTTCGCCCGGGATCTGACCGGTGAGCTGGGCGCAGCGACCGGAGCCGAAGCCGAGATCCGCAGGGTCGAGATGGTCGGCCCCCAGGTGGGGGAAACGCTCCGGGAAGGCGCGTTGTTCGCCTTGTTTTACGCCCTGTTGTTCATTACCATTTACATCTCCGGCCGGTTTGAGATGAAATGGATGGTCAGCGGGATCACTGCCGGTATTCTCATCGGGGGCGTGGTGTTTCTTTCCAGGTTCCAGGTGAGTATCCCCCTGTTGATCCTGGCGGCAATTCTCATTACCCTGGTGCTGTTCTGGCAGCTGCGGCTTCGATTCGCCATGGGGGCCAGCGTTGCGCTCATCCATGACATAACTATTACAGTGGGCATTTTCACCCTGCTGGGCAAGGAGTTTTCCCTGCCCATTATCGCGGCGCTGCTGACCATCATCGGCTATTCCTTAAACGATACCATTATCGTGTTCGACCGCATCCGGGAGAATATCCGGCGCTACAGCACACGCCTGCTGGAGAAAAACATCAACAACAGCATCAACGAGACCCTGAACCGGACGGTGCTGACCTCCTCGACAACGCTGATGGTCCTGTTGGCGCTATTTTTCCTGGGCGGCGATATCATCCACGATTTCGCGCTTACCCTGATTATCGGCGTGATCATCGGAACCTACTCCTCCATATTTGTTGCAAGCCCCATGCTGCTGTTGCTGCAGGGAGCGATGCCCCTGGAGGAAGAGGGAGACGAAGGTCTGGAAGACGAACCCGTGGAATCCGGAACAGGGGCCGCAACAGGGGCCGCAACCGCCCGATAAACCGGTGCCCGACAAGCCGGTACTGTGATGAACGACTCTCTTCTGCTCCATCGATACCGCTGCTGGATTGCGCTGAAATCCGTGCCCGGAATCGGCAGCCGGACCTTCAAACTCCTGATAGACCGCTTCGGTTCTCCGGAAAAAGCGGCTGCGGCCAGCCGGAGCACCCTGCTGGGCGTCAAAGGGATGACCCGGAAAGCGGCGGATGATGTACTGGCAACCGTAGGCGATGGGCGGTTTCCCGGGACGGTTCTGCGGGAGGCTGACCTGGTTATCCGTCGGGGATACCGCCTGATTACGCTCACAGACGCGGAATATCCCGGCCTACTGGACGAGATTCACGACCCCCCGCCCTTTTTGTATGCATTGGGTTCCGAGACGGCTTTTGCGCCCGCTGTCGCCGTTGTGGGTTCAAGAAATCCCACCCAATATGGTCTTTCAATGGCCCGCCGTCTCGGAGCCGACCTGGCGGCCGCCGGGTTCGTGGTGGTAAGCGGTATGGCCGCCGGAATCGATGCGGCGGCCCACCGCGGCGCGCTTTCTGCCGGCGGAAAAACCGTGGCGGTTTTAGGAAGCGGCCTCGGTGTGATATATCCTGCCAGAAATAAAAGCCTGTACCACGATATTGCCGAATCCGGATGCGTTCTCTCGGAGCAGCGCGTGCTGGAGCCGCCCCAGAGCTATCACTTTCCTGCGCGAAACCGGATTATTTCCGGCATGACACTGGGCACGGTCGTGGTGGAGGCGGCCAGAAAAAGCGGCTCTCTCATTACCGCATACCTTGCCGCTGAACAGGGGCGGGAGGTCTTCGCGGTCCCCGGAAGCATCGATTCCGCCAGGAGCATCGGCGCCCACGGCCTTCTCAAACAGGGAGCCAGGCTGGTGGAGGGGGTGGACGATATTCTCGAGGAATTTTCATACCGCAGTGATTGGGTCGGAAAAACCCGTTTATCGGCATCCGAAGCGTATACTTGCCCGGGTTGTGACGCCAAAGCGGGATTGACAGAGGCTGAAACCGGTGTATATTACCTGCTTGAGCCGTACCCTGCCCATATCGATGATATTGCAAACCGGGCCGGAATGGATACGGCCGCTCTTCTGGCAATTTTGTTGAAACTGGAGCTGGCCGGCCTGGTTGTCCAGGCGCCCGGCAAATTCTTTATGTCAACCGGAGATAAATAGTGTCTAAACCGCTTGTGGTCGTCGAATCGCCGACCAAGGTCAAAACCATCAAAAAATATCTGGGCGATCAGTACAACGTTGCCTCCACGGTGGGGCATATCAAGGATCTCCCCCAGAAGGAAATCGGGATCGACATACAAAAAGATTTTGAGCCGAAATACGTAACCATTCCCGGCAAGCAGAAGGTCATCAAGGCGCTCAGGGATGCCGCGGGCGACGCCAGTGACATCTACCTGGCCCCCGACCCGGACCGGGAGGGAGAGGCCATTGCATGGCACACGGCCGACGTGTTGAAAAAAAAGGGCAGGCATTTTCACCGGGTTTTGTTTCATGAACTGACAAAAAAGGCGGTCTCCGAAGCGCTTGGCTCCCCTGAACCGCTGAATGAAAACCGCTACAAGGCCCAGCAGACCCGGCGTATTCTTGATCGCCTGGTGGGCTACCAGATCTCCCCCATACTCTGGAAAAAGGTTAAATACGGACTGAGCGCCGGCCGGGTGCAGTCGGTTGCCGTTCGTATGATCTGTGAGCGGGAAAGGGCAATATTCGCCTTTGAACCGCAGGAATACTGGTCGATTACGGCACGGCTCGAAGGAGCTCAGCCCCCGGCGTTCGACGCGAAACTTGTGAAAAAGGACGGCCGCAAGGTATCGATACCCGACGAAAAAGGTGCGAGCTCAATTCACCGTGAATTGTCCGGTACCGATTGGACGGTGGAAAAGATCGCCCGTAAAACCGTTCGCAGGCGCCCCTATCCGCCGTTTACCACCAGCAAGCTGCAGCAGGAGGCCATCCGGAAATTGCGGTTTTCCGCGAAAAAAACCATGACCGTGGCCCAGCAGCTCTACGAGGGAATCGATCTCGGAGGCGAAGCGGTGGGGCTTATCACTTACATGCGAACGGACTCCACCCGGATATCCGCGGAAGCCGCTGAAGAAGCGAAAGATCTTATCCTGGATCGCTACGGAAAGGACTATGCCCTGGCAAAGCCCCGATTCTTCGCGAACAGGAACCGCACCCAGGACGCCCACGAGGCCATCCGCCCCACATCGGTGAACCACGAACCGGAAAAGATCGCCCGGTACCTGTCCGCCGACCAGCTTTCCCTCTACCGCATCATCTGGCAGCGCTTTGTCGCCTCCCAGATGGCCGAGGCGCTGATCGATCAAAAAACCCTTTCCATTGCGGCCGGTCCCTACCTGTTCACTGCAAGCGGTTCCACCATCAAGTTTCCCGGTTTTCTGGCAATGTACCAGTCCGCCGACGATGCCATCAACGAGGAGGAGGAAAAGGCTAAAGGCAGGCTGCCGGAGCTTGTCGAAAAGGAGCAGCTCAGGCTGTTATCCCTGGAGCCCAAACAGCATTTCACGCAGCCCCCGCCCCGGTTTACCGAAGCCACCCTGGTCAAGGAACTCGAGGAAAACGGTATCGGGCGGCCGAGCACCTATGCCGCCATTCTTTCGACGATCCGTGAAAAGGGGTACGTGGGCCTGCTTAAGGGCGTTTTTCGTCCCAACGAGCTGGGTTTTATCATTACGGACCTGCTGATCCACAATTTTCCGGATATTGTTGACGTGGATTTCACGGCACGGCTGGAAAACGACCTGGACCGGGTCGAGTCCGCGGAAATGGATGCAAAGCAGCTTTTGGAAAAATTTTATGGGGTATTCGAAAACCGCCTGCTGGCCGCAGCCGACGAAATGCTCTCCGTCAAGGGAGTCGGTCTTCCCACTGGAATGAAGTGTCCGGAATGCAGCCGCGAACTGCGCATCAAGGTGGGTAAGAACGGTCCGTTCATGGCCTGCGAAGGATATCCGGACTGCATGTACTCCAGGAATTACGAGCGCGATGACAAAGGCAACATCCTCCTGGTCGAACCGGTCCAGGAACTGGCGGAAGGGGAGACCTGCGAGAAATGCGGTCGGGACATGACCGTCAAGCAGGGGCGCTATGGGGATTTTCTCGCGTGCAGCGGGTATCCCGAGTGCAAAAATACCCGCTCCGTTTACGGGAAAGGCCGGGGCGAACCCGTGGGGCTTTTGTGCCCCGAAGCGGGATGCACCGGCGAGATCGTCGAAAAACGCTCCCGGCGGGGGAAGGTTTTCTACGGGTGCAACCGCTACCCGGACTGCACCTTTGCCTTATGGGACAAGCCCGTCAACCGTATCTGTCCGGAGTGCGGCGCCCCTTACCTGATTGAAAAGGAAACCAAAAAGGAAGGAAAGCTTCTGCGCTGCGCCACGCGGGGATGCGGGTATAAGCAAGCACCCGAGGAGGCGGATGCCGGCGAAGGGGCAGGCTCCTGAGCCCACTTGACCGCCCGGGCCGCTATCCGCTACCGGTGCGGTCCAGATACGCAAGATCCCTTGCCTGGGTGTTCTTGGTTCCCACCGACAGCACCTCGAGGCGCTGCTGGCCGTTTTTCCTGAAATAGAGGCGGCCGTTGTACGAAAAGCTCACCTCGAATGCGGTGATTTTCCCTTTTTTGGAAAAGACTTTCCTTTTAATTGGTACCGTATCGTAATCC
>SLJY01000054.1 GCA_007134875.1 Desulfobacterales bacterium | reverse complement strand
GCGTTCATTCTGAGCCAGGATCAAACTCTCCACTTAAATCAACTATATCTCTATTACTTACGTAATAACATATCTCTTCCCGGCCCGCTTATTTGCCACTATTTAGTTTTCAAAGATCAAGTATTGCCCGCATTTGAAAAGCACCAAGAAAAACCCCGGTGGCCTTTGCCGAGCAACAATTTTTATATATACTTTTTTTGCTTTTCACTGTCAATCAAAAAATTCACTTTTTCCGTTTTTTTTTGATTGACTGCTTTTGCCATTCATCGGGCCGTCCATCCGCGAGGATGCTTCCAACCGCGATGAGTTTTAGCTTTCTACACCCTGCGCCCTTTCCTGTCAACACAAAAACAACGCTTTTTTTATCTTTTATTTTTTGCTGTTGACGCGGGTTTTCCCGTCTCCGGGTTTGAATGCAATATCAGTCCATTATATAGCGCGCAAACGAACCGTACCAAGGCAGGCTAAAGGCCGCTTTGATAAAATGCACGGATCGTTTCCACCACGTACGCCTGTTGCTGCTCCGTCAACTCCGGGTAAACCGGAATGGCCAGGGTATGGTCCGCTGCATGCTCTGATGCCGGAAAATCGCCTGCTTGATAGCCCAGCCCGGAAAAACATTCCTGGAGGTGGAGGGGGACGGGGTAATAAATCTCGCAGCCCACACCGTTTTGCAGAAGATAATCCCTCAGACGGTCTCTTTTTTCGGCCACTTCGATGACAAACTGGTTGTAGATGTGCCGGTCGTGGCTTTCAAGCGGCGACTCGATAAGATCGGCAAGCCCTGCATCCGAAAACATCTGGCGATAGCGCCGCGCATTGGACTGCCGCGCGGCGGTCCATGCGTCCAGGTATTTGAGCTTGATGGAAACAATGGCCGCCTGGAGGGCATCAAGGCGAAAGTTCCCGCCGATATACCTATGATAGTACTTTGGGTGGCCGCCGTGAACCCGAAGGATCACCAGCATGTCGTAAAATTCCTTCGAATTCGTGGTGACGACCCCGCCGTCGCCGAACCCCCCGAGATTTTTGGAGGGGAAGAATGAAAAACAGCCGAAGTCTCCCAGGGATCCCGCGCGTTTTCCCTTGTACTCCGAACCGATGGCCTGGGCGGCATCTTCGATGACGATCCAGTCGTTTGCGCGGGCCATGGCATTGAGCTCGTCCATCTCCGCGCACTGGCCGTACAGGTGCACCGGCATCAAAGCCTTCACGGTGGCGCGGGCTTCGGGGGAAAGGCTGTCAATGCACCGGGCGACGGCCTCCGGAGAGATATTATACGTATCCGGATCGATATCCGCAAAAACCGGAATCGCCCCGACCCGGGCGATGGCCCCGGCCGTGGCGAAAAAGGTGTACGGCGAGGTGATAACCCGTTCACCTCTTCCGATGCCTGCGGCCATGAGCGAAAGCAGCAACGCGTCTGTTCCGGAAGAGACCCCCACGGCGTAGTCGGCGCCGCAGTATCCGGAAATTGCTGATTCAAGCCCCTCCACGTGAGGGCCCAGGATGAAATGTTGGGATTCGTATATTTCACCGGTCATCCGGAGGCATTCTTCCCTGATCTGCGCATACTGCTTTTTCAAATCGAGCAGGGGTACATTCATGACTCTGCGTTTCCCTTTGTTTCGGATTGATTGGATTTAAGATCCATCATCTATGGACCTTTATTTTTCAAAGAGCCCGGTGTTTCACGCCGTTTTCCGGCCGTTTGCCCCGTTTCCGGCACCGCGGCGCCTTCCATTTAAGCTGCCGCCGCCTTTCCCGTTGCCGTTTGCCGCGGCGCGCACCGGCATGCAGTATGTCTCCACCGTATTTTCTCCCAGAAGCCCGGCCAACTCTCTGGAAAGATCGATACAGGCCCCGGATTTCATTTCATCGGGCAGCGCGATGATGGTCTCGACCTGCTCATCGATTCGCACATGCAAAAACGTCTTGCATGGACCGGGATACCGCCCGAGAATCCTACGGAGGTCGCCGAGAACCGATTCATCGGACACAGAGGCATCCAGGTGGATATGAAGGCTTGCCGCCCAGTGCGCTTCCGCCCGGTCGATGGGGACCACCTCATCGGCCAGAACCTTAGCGCTTTGCTCGTTTTTCTGCACCGCCCCCTGAATGAAAAGCGGCGCGTCCGCAAGGAGGTAGTCCCGTACGGATTCATAGATGCTTGGAAACACGACAACCTCCACCGACCCCTGGAGATCCTCCAGTTCCAGAAAAGCCATGGGTTCCTTGCGTTTTGTCATGATCGTCTTGACGTTTTTGACCATACCACCGATACGGACCGCCTGGCCGTCCTTCACGGTTTCTTCCTTCACGGACAGGGTTCCGGCATTGGCATATTTTTCGATGGTATCAAGGTAGTTGTCCAGGGGATGAGCCGTGATATAAAATCCGATGGCCTCTTTTTCCAAATCCAGCAGTTGTTTTTCGTCCCAGGGCGGGAGATCGGGAATGACAGGCATGTTGATGGGGTCATCATTGTCATCCGCCCGGCCGAACAGGGAAAGCTGGGGGTCGTTTTTCTCCCGCTGCGACTTCTGGCCGTAATCGAGAGCATCTTCAGCCACGGCCATCAGCCGGGCGCGATGATACCCAGTGGAATCGAACGCGCCGCACTGGATGAGGCTTTCCACAACCCGCTTGTTCACCCGGCGCAGATCCACTTTGCCGCAGAAATCGAAAAGGGAGCGGTAGGAGCCGTCCCGACGCATTTCGATAATAGAGTCGATGGCTGATTCACCCACATTTTTGATGGCAGCCAGGCCAAAGCGGATCTTGTCGCCCACAACCGTGAAGTTCTTGTCACTCTCATTGATGTCCGGTGGAAGGATATCGATGCCCATGCTCCGGCATTCGGCGATGTACTTGGCAACGTTGTCCGACGAGTTCATCTCCGAGGTCAACACCGCCGCCATGAATTCCACCGGGAAATGGGTCTTGAGATACGCCGTCTGATAGGCGATAAGAGCGTAGGCCGCGCTGTGGGACTTGTTGAACCCGTAGCCGGCAAAGGTTTCGATGAGCCTGAACAGCTCCTTGGCTTTTTCTTCTGAAACGCCGTTTTCCACCGCCCCCCTGACGAAGCGCTCCTCCTGCTGTTCCATGACGGAGGCGATCTTTTTTCCCATCGCTTTCCGGAGGCTGTCGGCCTCCGCCATGGAAAACCCTGCGATATCGCCGGCGATCCGCATCACTTGCTCCTGGTAGAGGATCACGCCGTAGGTCACATCGAGAATCGGCTCCAACTCCGGAATCAGGTAGCTCACTGCCTGCCGGCCGTGTTTGCGCTCCACGTAATCGTCATGCATTCCGCTGCCCATGGGGCCCGGGCGATAAAGCGCCACCAGCGCGGTCACCTCCGCAAAGCGTTCCGGCTTCATGCGCGTAAGAAGGCCCTTCATGCCGGAACTTTCCAACTGGAATACGCCGGTGGTCAATCCCCTGGAAAGCAACTCGTAGGTAGGCGTGTCGTCGAGATCGAGGTTTTCCAGATCCGGGGTCGTCTTATCCTGACCTTTGATAAGCGAAATCGCATCCGCCATGATTGTCAGGTTCCTGAGCCCCAAGAAGTCAAACTTGATCAGCCCGATCTTTTCGACCATTTTCATGTCGAACTGGGTCGATATTTCACCCCGTTTTCCTTTATAGAGCGGCAGATAATCGACCAGGGGCCTGTCACCGATGACCACGCCAGCGGCATGGGTCGATGCGTGCCGGTTTAACCCCTCCAGGGAGCGCGACACGTCTATGAGATCGTTGATTACGGGATTGGATGCGGCACGCTCCGTGAGCTTTGGCTCCATTTCCAGAGCCTTTTCCAGGGTCATGCCCACGGACTCCGGCACCAGCTTTGCAATCTCATCGACTTCCGCCAAAGGGATGTCAAGCACGCGCCCCACATCCCGGATGACGGCCCGGGCCTTCATCCGGCCGAAGGTGATGATCTGCGCCACGTAATCGGTCCCTCCAAAGCGCTTGACAACGTAATGGTAGACGTCATCCCGGCCGTAAATGCAGAAATCGACGTCGATATCCGGCATGGAGCTGCGCGACGGATTCAGAAACCGCTCAAAGATGAGCCCGTTTCCGATGGGGTCGATGTCCGTAATTTTCAGGGCGTATGCCACGAGACTCCCGGCAGCCGACCCCCGGCCCGGGCCGACCGGAATGGAGCGATTTTTCGCGTATTCGATAAAATCGGCAACAATCAGAAAGTACCCGGGAAATCCCATCGAGTTGATCACGTCGATCTCGTAGTCGATGCGCTTGCGGTAGACCGACTCATCAAGATCCGGGTTCTTTTTCTTAAGCTTTTCCAATCGGGCCGCAAATCCCTCCCGGGTTTTGCGTTCGAACAGCTCGGCCTCGGACTCGGTGGAATCGAGGTTAAACTTCGGAAAATGATGCGTATCGATGTCAAACGCCACCCGGCAGCGCTCCGCAATCCGAACCGTATTTTGGGTCGCGCCCGGAAACGCTGCAAAAGCGGCCTTCATTTCATCAGCGGACTTGAAGTACAGCTCTCCCTCTCCGAACTTCATCCGCTTTTCATCCTGAAGGGTTTTGCCGGTCTGGATGCACATGAGCACCTCGTGGGCGCGTTTATCTTCGGAATTGAGATAATGGCAGTCGTTGGTTGCAACCAACGGGATCGACAAGCGGCTGCTCATCTCCAGAAGCGCCGAATTGACGGTTTCCTGCTCGGGCATCTTGTTGTGCTGGACCTCCAGATAAAACCGGTCCTCTCCAAACAGTCGATGGTAATACCGTGCGGCCTCGTCCGCCGCATCGATCCGGTTTGCCAGCACAAGCTGCGAAATCTCTCCTTTGATGCAGGCGGACAGAGCGATAAGGCCTTCGCTGTGATCTTCGAGCAAAGCCTTGTCGATCCGCGGCTTGTGGTAGAATCCGTCGACGGAGGCCGCCGTTGCAAGACGGCAAAGGTTGCGGTAGCCCTCGATGGTTTCGGCCAGCAGGACAAGATGGGTCATGCCCCGATGGTCCTCCGGCGTCTTGTCATGGCGCGTTCGGGGCGCCACGTAGCATTCGCATCCAATGACCGGCTGGATACCCGCCTTCTGCGCCTGAAGGTAAAAATCCATGATCCCGAACATGGTGCCATGGTCTGTAATGGCCACCGCGCCCATGTTGAATTCTTTCGTACGGGCCATAAGATCGGATATGCGAATCGCCCCGTCAAGCAGGGAGTACTCGGTATGGACATGCAGATGCACGAAATCCTGCGATGTGTCGGACATTGGGGCAAACCTCCTTGCCGTGCCAGATGGGAACCTGACGACTTCCAAAAAGCCCCCAGATCACACAGGTTAACACCGATAAAACCGGTTTCCACACAAGCCTTCAGGTTATTTTCCGTAAAATACCGCTGCGGCGGTGTATCGTATTGTTATCAGGAACCAGAAGCCCGTGCGCTAATCCAGGCTGTAGTTGGGTGCCTCTTTTGTGATGATCACGTCATGGGCGTGGCTTTCCCGGAGCCCGGCCGGACTGATCTTTATAAAACGGGCATTTTCCCGCAGCTCCTCTATCGTCCGGCAGCCGACATACCCCATGCCGGATTTGAGTCCACCGATAAGCTGGTAGACGTTCTCCCCGATGGTGCCTCGATAGGGAACCCTGCCGACAATGCCTTCCGGCACAAGCTTATCCGCCTCCGTGTCCTCGTCCTGGTAATAGCGGTCCCGGCTTCCCTCCTGCATCGCCTCCACCGAGCCCATTCCCCGGTATGCCTTATAGGAACGACCCTGGAAAATGATCTTCTCACCGGGGCTTTCCTCGGTTCCCGCAAACAACCCACCGATCATCACACAGTGCGCGCCCGCCCCGATGGCCTTGGTAAGATCGCCGGAAAACTTGATGCCGCCGTCCGCAATGATCGGAACGCCGGTTTTTTCGGATATCTCTTTGCAATTGAGAATGGCACTCAACTGGGGGACGCCGATGCCGGCGACGATCCGGGTGGTACAGATGGATCCCGGCCCTATGCCGATCTTGACGCCGTCCGCGCCCGCCTTTACGAGCGCCTCCACCCCCTCGGCCGTTCCCACGTTTCCCGCGACCACATCGACATCCGTAAAATCCTTTTTCAGCCTTTCCACGGTCCGCATGACGTTGGCGGTATGCCCGTGGGAGGTGTCAACGAGAATCACGTCCACATCGCATTTCACCAGCGCATCGGCACGGCTTTCAGAATCCGGGCCCACGCCGATTGCGGCTCCAACGCGAAGCCGTCCCAGCCCATCCTTGCAGGAATGGGGATATTTCTTGATCTTTTCGATGTCCTTGATGGTGATCATCCCGGTCAGCCGCCCCTCGGAATTGACCACCAGCAGCTTTTCAATGCGATGCTCGTGAAGCAGGCGCTTGGAGTCCTCCAGACCGATACCCTCTCGCACCGTAACGAGATTGGTGCTGGTCATTACCTCCCGGACCTTTTTCTCCAGGTTGGTTTCGAACCGAAGGTCCCGGTTCGTCACGATGCCCGCCAGCTTGTCCCCTTCCACCACCGGCACCCCGGAAATCTGGAACTGCTGCATGAGCTTCAGTACATTGCGGATCGGCACATCGGGATTCGTGGTAACCGGGTCGATGATCATGCCGGACTCGGACTTTTTCACCAGGCGCACTTCCCTGCATTGCCTCTCGACGCTCATGTTCCGGTGGATAAACCCCATTCCGCCGGCTCTTGCCATGGAAATGGCGGTCCGTCCCTCGGTCACCGTGTCCATGGCTGCGCTCAGCAGCGGGATATTCAGGTTTATATTCCGGGTCAACCGGGTCATGGTATCCACATCGCTCGGGATCACCTCGGAATATGCGGGAACCAGCAGCACATCATCAAAAGAGTAGGCTTCCCGGGGCATATCGTTTTTCATGTTTTCCTCCACAGAGAATTGACGGCTTTGCAGAAAGTTCAGGATCAAGGCTTGCACAACGCCAGGGAACGACCTGTACTTATAGCATCGTAAAAACAACTTTCCCCTTGTTTTTGCAACACAACAATTTATTATGGGAAAAACATCCGGAGTCGGCATCGGTCAAAATGAACCTGCGTCATAAGCATGAGCCATGACACGCGGGCCCTGCCGATCTTTCTGCTCCCGGCCGGTCTTTTTGCCCGCCGGTTGGACACCCGGATGGCCAACAAGCGAGTGCGGCAAACAAAAACAAGAGGAACAATAAAAATAAAGGATGCCACGTATGCTGATGAAAATCAATCCGGAAAATCCCCAGCAGCGACTCATCGACAAGGCGGTTGACATCCTCCGATCAGGCGGCATCATTGCCTATCCGACCGATACGATTTATGGAATCGGCTGCGACATCATGAACAAAAAGGCCATCGAGGCGATCTACCGGTTGAAAAACCGGGATCAGAAAACCCCGTTTTCCTTTATATGCTCCGATTTGACAAACATCAGCGATTACGCCAAGGTGTCAAACTATGCCTATAAAACCATGAAACGCCTTCTGCCGGGACCCTATACTTTCATCCTGCCGGGCTCCCGCATGGTGCCGAAGATCATGCTGACCAAGCGGAAAACCGCCGGCATCCGGGTTCCGGACCATAACATTTGCATCGAACTCGTCAGAACACTTGGGAACCCCATCATTTCGACGTCAGCTGCCACCCCGGATGGAGAGATCCTTAACGATGCATCATTTATCCACGATCGGTTCAAAAACACCATCGACCTGGTCATAGACGGCGGCAACGTCCCGGGGAAACCTTCCAGCGTCATCTCGCTGTTCGATGAAGAACCGGAAGTCATTCGAAAGGGACTGGGCGATGTCAGCCTGTTTGAATAAGCCCCGCGGCAGAATGCCAGGATTTCCGCCCCGCGGCTCACCGGGGCAATGACTGCCCGGCGGACGGCTCGTAAAGGTATCCGCCGCGGATAGAAGAAGAACCGATACGGTAAAGCACCGCCTCGATTTCAGCCGCCGTCATCTGCAGGATCCTGCGTACAATCGACAGCCGCTTTTCGGGCGGGTAGACCGTGACGATATCGCCATCAATACCCCCCTTGCGCCCGGCCCATTCGACCGCGTCGTTGAAGTTGCCCATCCGATCGATCAAGCCGGCTTCAAGGGCGAATTCACCGGTAAAAATCATTCCGTTGGCCAGGCCGCCCACGGTCTCTTCGTCGAGGTTCCTGCCTTCAGCCACGTCCGATACGAACTGCCGGTGCACGGCGTCGACAAACTGCTGGAGGAGCCCTTCCTCCGTTTCGGATATGGACCGGAAAGGGGATCCGAGATCCTTGTATTCGCCGCTTTTCACCACGTCGGACTGAATCCCGATTTTTTCGAAGAGATCCCGAAAGTCGGTAAGTTGCATCAACACCCCGATACTACCGGTGATGGTGCCGGGATTGGCGACAATCCCGTCGGCGGATGCAGCCACATAGTATCCCCCGGAGGCGGCGATAGCTCCCATGGATGCGACCACCGGCTTTTTTTTCACCGTCCGTTTCACTTCCGCATAGATTTCCTGGGACGGCCCCACGGCGCCGCCCGGCGAGTCGATGCGCAAAACGATGGCCTTTATATGGTCATTTTCGCGAAAATCCCTTAACTGCCCGATAATCTTTTTGGACTCGACAATCATCCCGTTCACCTCAATGACGCCGACCTGTTCCCCTTTCCGCATCTCCCGGCGCTCCACGAACAACCCCACAAGGCCCGAAAGAACCGAGCTGATCGAAATGATCGCCGCCAGGACGAGAACAAAAAACAAATACGGATGTCTTCGCTTGAACATCGCAGATCTCCCCGTGTTTCATAGAAAATAAATGCCGGAAAAGACGGGGGGGCGGCCGGGCAAACAATCCAAAAGCCCGCCCGCCCCCCGATATTTTAATCGTCTGGCCGGCTGTCCTCAACAATCAAAACTGACGACTTCGTATAAAGTTCAACATCCGCGACGGCGAGCAATGCCGAAGAATTTCACTCAAGCCAGGCACCCTGAATTCTTCGACCCTGAATTCTTCGACATTGAGCAGGCCTTGATCTTGAACTTTTTTACAAAGCCGTCGGATCGCGAGTTTTTACGAGTGCATCATCCAACCGTCTAAATTACCCGGCCTGCCTGCGACGGCCCTACCTGTTCTCGTCCGCCTGCCCTTCGGCGGCATCCATACCCGCGTCGGCCGCAACGTCTGTCATAGCCTCCGGCGCAGCGTCCGGAGCCGCTTCCGGGGCCGTTTCCGGGGCCGCCACTTCAGCCGAAGCGGCTTCACCGCTCTCTTCGGGCAAGCGGCCGCTGCCGTTCTGGAATTTCTCCTTGAGATTTTCCTGAAGCAGTTCGCCGAAACTGGAAGACGTCGGTTTCATTTTGCTGACGTATTCATGGAGCAGTTCGCTGTCATCTTCCACCTCGAGGCGCTTGATGGACAGCCCGATCCGTCTTGCGTCGGTATCGATATTGATCACGCGGGCCGTGATCTGCTCGCCCACATTGAACTTGCCTTGGGGCGTCTTGATTTTCTCGCGGCTGATCTCGGAGATGTGCACCAATCCCTCTATGCCTTCCTCAAGCTCCACGAAAACGCCGAAATCGGTCACGTTGGTCACCGTCCCGTTAATATCCGTGCCGATGGGATAGCGCTCGCCTACCGTTTTCCAGGGGTCGTCCTGAAGCTGCTTGATGCCCAGGGAAAACCGCTCGCTCGACTTGTCGATATCCAGCACCTTGGCCTGGATGACATCGCCCTTCTTGCAGAGCTCGGAGGGATGCTTGATCCTTTTGGTCCAGGAAATATCGGAAATATGCACCAGGCCGTCGATATCGTCGTCGATGCCGATGAATATGCCGAAATCTGTGATATTCTTGATCTTGCCCTCGATCACGGATCCGATCGGATAATTTTCGCTGATCACATCCCACGGATTGGGCATGGTCTGCTTCATGCCCAGCGATATGCGGCGGTTTTCCGGCTTGATATCGAGCACCACGGCGTCCACTTCGTCGCCCACCGAAACCACCTTGGACGGATGACGAATCTTGCGGGTCCACGACATTTCCGAAACATGGATCAGCCCCTCGATTCCTTCCTCGACCTCCACGAACGCGCCGTAATCGGTCAGGGAAACCACCCGGCCGGTGATCCGCGTGCCCACGGGGTATTTTTCCTCGGCAAAGGACCAGGGATCCGGCACCAGCTGCTTCATTCCCAGAGACACCCGCTCGTTTTCCTGATCGAAAGAGAGGATCATGACCTTGATGGAATCGCCAATGCCAAACAACTCGGACGGATGCTTGACCCGTCCCCAGGATATATCCGTGATATGCAGCAGGCCGTCCACGCCGCCCAGGTCGACGAAGACGCCGTATTCCGTGATATTCTTAACCGTACCCTCCATTGTCCTGCCTTCCTCGATGGCGGCCAGGGTCTCGGCACGCTTCGATTCGCGCTCGGTCTCCAGGATCACACGCCGCGAGAGCACGATATTGTTCCGTTTCCGGTTGAACTTCAACACCTTGAACTCGAACGTCTTGCCAACCATTTCATCGAGATTCCGGATCGGGCGAAGATCCGCCTGCGAGCCCGGCAGAAAGGCCTGAATCCCAACGTCCACGGAAAACCCGCCCTTAACGCGGTTGCTGATGACGCCCTCAACGGTATCGTCGGCCTCATAGATTTCCCGGATGGATTCCCAGACCTTTACCTTTGCGGCCTTCTCCTTGGAGAGGATGACGCGCTCCTCCTCCTCGTCCCACCATTCGATCATGACCTCGACCACGTCGTCCACATCGACCTCGACATCCCCCTGGTCGTT
Source organism: Desulfobacterales bacterium (assembly GCA_007134875.1). Classification (GTDB taxonomy): domain Bacteria; phylum Desulfobacterota; class Desulfobacteria; order Desulfobacterales; family Desulfosalsimonadaceae; genus B1SED10-16. The sequence continues at coordinate 1,942 of SLJY01000054.1, read as the reverse complement.
TCTGAACTCGTGGATCGAAATCTGCCCCTCGGACTTGTACCCCACGTCGACTAACACGTGGTCCTTGTCAACGGATATGATCCGCCCGTTGACGACCTCCCCCTCCTCGAAACGCTTGAGGCTTTCCTCGTACATTTCCATGAGGGATTCCATTGTCTGGTCGGCGCCACCCTCGTCTCCGAAACCATCCGCATCCATGCCCGCTTCCGCTTCTTCCAGTTCCGCCTGATCGACTTCTTTGTTCTCAGTGTCCATTAAATTTTCCATTAAAACAATTACCCCCTTTAGCCTGATAAACTAACTCCAAACGTACTGACGACGTGGAGTATAAATCCGATCAGATATCAAACATGGATAAAAAAAACAATACTTAATTTAACAGCGCCCATGAAAAAACCTCATTTTCCGTACAAGAGTGCGCCGGATGTCATCCGTGCCTGGAGTACACGTGTGCCGCCATCGCATCCGTCACCGCTTCCGGATTCATATCCGTCGAGTCGATGATGATGGCATCAGGGGCGGCGCAAAGCGGGGCCAACGCACGGTTGGAGTCGTTTTCATCGCGGCGCTTCATATCGTTGAGCACATCCTCGAAGCGCTGATTTCCCGCATCCCCGTATTCGATGAAACGGCGCCTTGCGCGCGCGGCCAACCCGGCGGTAAGAAAAAATTTAACATCCGCGTCCGGAAACACGACGGTGCCCATGTCCCGCCCTTCGAAAACAGCCGCTTTTTCTGCGCCCATGCGCTTTTGCACATCAAGAAGCGCCCGGCGTACGGGCGGCCGGGCCGATACCGCGGATGCCAGCATGGTAATCCGGGGCGTCCGTATGGCATCGGATATGTCCTTTCCGCCGGACAGGAGGCGTACCCCCCCGTCCTTGTGAACAAACGCCAGATCCATTCCGGATGCAAGGCGATCGAGTTCGTCATCCTTTTCCGTGTCCACCCCGCGCGATACGGCCTCGAAGGCGACCGCGCGGTAAAGCGCCCCCGTATCCACGTACAAAAACCCCAGGCGTGCGGCCAAAGACCGGCTTACGGTGGTTTTCCCGGCTCCGGCCGGCCCGTCGACGGTAATCAGCAAGGGGGGGATCCGCTTGTTTCGGCTACTCATTTTCTTTTCCCATCACCGTTGCAAATGCCTCCAGAAACCGTTCATTTTCCGAGCGAAGACCAGCGGTCACCCGGATATACCGAGGAAAGCCGTAGGACGCCATGGAGCGCACGATGACCCCCTGCCGGAGCATCGCCTCGAAGATTTCGTCCGCGTCCGCCTCCACGTCGATAAGAAAAAAATTGGCCTCCGAAGGAAAATAGTTGACGCCCATCCGCTCGAGCCCGGCATACAAAAAATCCAGTTCATCATGCACCAAAGAAAGGCTCCGGCTCAAAAAATCCGTATCATCGATGGCGGCCAACGCGCCCACCTGGGCCAGCGAGTTGGCATTAAAAGGTTGCCGGACCCGGTGTGCCAGTTCAGCCATTTCCGGCGGCATCACCCCGTATCCGATACGGATGCCCGCCAAGCCGTACGCCTTGGAAAAGGTCCGCAAAACGGCCACCGGCCGGGTTCCCGCGGCATACCCGATTCCGTCGGCGCATTCGGGATCCTTGACAAACTCGATGTAGGCCTCGTCAAGAACCACCGCCACGTGCTCGGGAATGTCGTCCAGAAACGCCGTAAAATCCCTTTTGGTAATGACGGTTCCCGTCGGATTGACGGGATTATTCAGAAAAATGATCCGGGTCTTGTCCGTCACCTGCCCGGCAATGGCAACCAGGTCGACAAAAAGCGATTTCAGCGGCACGAACACCGGTTCGGCCCCGCACGAGCGAACCATGATCTCGTACATGAGAAACGACGGCTCCGTCATGATCGCCTCGTCCCCGGGCGCAAGAAATATACGGGTGAGCATTCCGATGATCTCGTCGGAACCGT
>SLJY01000016.1 GCA_007134875.1 Desulfobacterales bacterium | reverse complement strand
TCAACCACGCGGTAAAGTAAAAGGTGGAGCCGATGTCCGGCTCGCTTTCCACCCAGATGTCGCCGTTCATCAGGCGGGCCAACTTCCTGGAAATGGAAAGCCCAAGGCCGGTTCCGCCGTATTTTCTCGTTGTGGACCCGTCCGCCTGCCTGAAGGGATCGAATATGATCGAGCGCTTTTCCTCCTCGATCCCGATACCGGTATCGTGGACCGTGGCCATCAGCAAAACGCCGTCTTCGCTCTGCTCCATCACGTTGACATTCAGGCTGATTTCCCCGGATTCCGTAAACTTCGGGGCATTGGTCATGAGGTTGATCAATACCTGCTGGTATCGGATCGGATCGCCCATGAGATAGGCCGGAACTTCCTGTCCGATCTTGCAGACCAGTTCAATGGGCTTCTCACCGATCTGGGGACGGATCAGTTCGCACACGTCGTAGGCAAGAAGCTCCGGCGAAAAATCGATAATTTCAAGCTCCAGTTCCCCGGATTCAATCTTGGAAAAATCGAGAATGTCGTTGATGAGGGCTAAAAGCGCCTCGCTGCTGGTGCGAATGGTCCTTGCGAAGTCGAGCTGGGATTCGCTGAGCGGCGTGTCGATCAGCATGTCCGTAAACCCGATGACCGCATTGAGCGGCGTCCGGACCTCGTGGCTGACGTTGGCCAGAAACTGGCTTTTGGCCTGGTTGGCTTCGTCGGCCTTTTTTGCCTGAATCCGGGCCTCCTCGATGGCTTCCTCCAGCCACTGGTTCGTTTTCATCAAGTCCGCGGTCCGCTCGCGCACCATGTCATCGAGATGATCCCGGTGCTTCTTGAGTTCCGTGGCGGTCCGCTGCTGCTCCTCCACGGCTTTTTCCAGGTCGCGGTTTTTGATCCGAAGCTCTTCGGTGAGCACCTCGTTTCTCTCGAATACCCATGAAAAACGACGCAGCAGGTTTTTTTCGATGCGATCCCCCGCGCCTCCGGCCGCCAGCTCCGACTCCAACGCGCTTAACTTACCGTATATCCGCAGCACCATATTGAACCAGGGCCGCCAGTGGAACGGGACCTCGTTCACAACCGCCGGATCCGGATTCTTTTGCCGGTACCCGACAACGATCGTGTCCACAAGAAGCCTGGAAGGGGCGATAAAACGGGTATGGATGAAAGCGGCAAGCATAAGCACCGCCAGAAACGCCGCCCCCAGAACGGGCATCAAAAACGGCGCCGCGGGGTACGCCAGGACCATAGCCGCGGCCAGCAGAAACAACACGCAACCTGAAAGTAGATGGAAAACACGCTCCATCCGCACCGAAAGGGACGGAAGCCCCCCGTCCGAAGGGGGGGTGTCGCCGGCGGGCTTGCCTTTCGGGATAGTATCCGGGTGTGCGTCCCGGTATACGTCAGAGAATGCCTGCTCCGGGGATGCGCCCGAAAAAGCATCCGAATATATATCCGGGGATGTTGTTTGGGGTTTATCCGCGCGTTTCATAGAATCCTGGTCGACTCGGTGTTGTCATCCTTCTGGAACTCAAACTGCATGGATGTGGATCCCACCTGGATCATGTCGAATTCGTTGAGCAAAACCGCCTTGTTCACGGGCTTCGAATTGACAAGCGGCGGTTTTCCGCTTACTGAATGGAGATAGTAGCCGCCCGATTTCTTGTGAATTTCGGCCGCAATGCCGGCGGTGAACCAGCCCTTCACCTGGATGTCGCACCCCGTATCCCGGCCGATCGTGGAAACGGGCTTGTCCAGAAGAACGGGTTTTGAGTCGGCCTTGAGCAGGTTGATCATGCCAAGGGTTCCGGATCGGCTCCCCCGCTCCGCGATTTTCGCCACACTCCGCGCCAGGCGGCTTCGATGATGCGGCGTATCGATATGCATGGTGGCTCCCTGGTGGGATGTATCGGAAAGTGTGGGTACCTGCTCGCCTTCGGCGAAAATGAACTTCAGATTGTGGCTGCCCATGGAAATGACGTCATCATGGGCCAGCCGCCGGGAAATTACCAGTTCCCGGTTTACGAACGTACCGTTTTTGCTCTGGTAATCGGTAACATAATAAAAACCGTCATCGCACTCGATTTCCGCGTGAAGCCCCGAAACCGCGGAATCCGAAAGAACGATGTCATTGTCCCGTCCCCGGCCGATGCGAAGCTGCTTATGGGGAACCACCTTGTGTTCCATGATTTTTTCGTCGTTGCGAAAAACGATAAGATAGGGCATAATAAACGAAACTTTCAAAGAATCCTATTTTTTTCAAAATTACAGCCGGCCGTTGGTGAAACGTCTTGAAAAGCCGTCATTAACAACAACTATATGACAAGTCCGCGAACAAGGTCAACCTGGATGTGCAAGGAAATTACGCCCGATGCTCCCTTCGGGAGCGCCGGTATAATCCGGGACGATATAACCCTATGAAAAACAGGGAATTTATGCCAAAACCACCGGGAGACATAAAACCGTTGATCCGGTATTTCGTGGAACTTTTCAAGCTCCAGGTCACCGGCAAGAAAAACGCACCCGACGCGGTACGGGTCATTCCCGTCGTGGAAAGAATAAGCGGCGAGTCCATCTACGAATTCCGGATACGCTACCGCTCGGCATGGAAAACCCGGAGGGTGAGCATAGAACCGCTGGGCGAGAAGGTGGAAAGCAAAAGCACCTGCTACAAGGCAATCTACGACGATCTTCTGGTCGTCAAGATCCCCCCCCGTCCCATCACGGACTTCAACGCCTATCTCAACTACCTGAACCGCGACCGGGCCATTGCCCGGCGCATCCAAAAGAGCATTCCCTGCGTCTATCCGGAACTCGGGGCGATTCTGAAAAAGGTTCCGCTGGTGCGGCTGTCCTCCTATATATCGGAACAGGAAGCCGAAGACGAATATATCCGTCTTTTGACAAAACACCCCCAACTGCAGGATTATCTGAAAATCGGCGAAGGGTTTGTCTTTTTCATGACCCTTTCCCGGTTCCGGTTTTTCAACCAGATCATCGATTCCATTCATCACGCCGCCGATCATACCCGCCGGGAAATCATCAGGAACGGACCGGAGGCCATATCCGACTTCGTGGTATTCGAAGCCCTTTACGGCGAAGACAACGACCGGATTTACTACGATATGCATGCCATCGCGAAAACCTATGACCGCTCGGTTGAAAAAATCTTAAAGGATGCGGGTGCGCCTTGGTCCCTTGCGGATTATCAGAAGCAGGAATGGCTTTTTTCCCATATAGCGGGAACGCCCCCGGACATCAATCCGGAAAACCTTCCGGAGGGTACGTTTACGAGAATCGAGAAAATGACCAGAAAGCTGGTCGATGAAAAAAAGCCCGCCATCGACGAATTCCGTAAAATCGTTCACAAAACATCGAAAAACAAACATTTCTTTTCCAACCGGGCCCGGATCAAGGGGCTGATCATCAACCTGCTCGAACTACTGTACCGACTGAAAAACCGCACCGCCGCCGTACGGGATCTCAAGCCGGACAACATGTACATTGCGGCCTTCCTGGACGGAGCCGACCACATCCTGGCCAATCCGATCGCCTACGACCTGGGGCTTATCGACCTGGAAACCGCCCTTTGCTACCGTTCCGGCGAAGACGGGCGCATTGCGCAGCCGCTTCTTGCGGGCACCCCCTCCTACGCAACTCCGTCGCACATTTTCGGCAACCGGATCCTGCGGGCGGTTTATGGCAATGAACTGCCCCGCATCTTTCATCTCCAGGACATGTACGCGGTTTTGGCGATGATCTTCAAGACCGTTGCCGGACGCAACCTGTTCACGAACACCGCCCGGCTGATGCCGGAGATCAGCCGGCTCAAGAAAAAAAACATCCAGGATTTTCCCGGTCTTCTTACGGTATATCAAAATGCCTGCAAAAACTTCTGGAAAACAGCCTCCGGAGAGCTCCGGGAACAACTGGACAAGCACAGATACCGGCTTTCCGACGTGGAAGTCACCCTGCCGGGGCACCTGAAAAAATACCTTACCGCGGAGTACCGGCATGAACTTTCCGCTTTGAACCACGACGGGAGAAACAATGGAGAGTCCGGGAGAAAGACCCGGAGAGAGATCCGGGGCGAGACCCGGGAAGACAAAGCGCTGCAAATACAATATGTAAAGACACTGAAGGCTATCGACGGCGCGATGACCTGCGATTTTCTGATACTGTTTTTATTCAACCGGGTGCATACCGCCATGCAGCCGGCCCGTCCGGATAATCGACCGGATGCCCGAAGTCGCCCGGATACGGAACGTGCCGGGAAAAAGCAGGTGATTGCCGAAGGCGGGGAAAAGTAGTGCGCCGCTAACTGTTCTTTTCAGCGCGCCGTGCCGATCACTTCACGCTGCAAGACATCAACGAGTTCATCCACGGCATCCAGAAGGAGCCGGTTGAACGCCAAAACCGACTCCATATCGTTTTGTCCTCCCGCCGCTTCTATATCCGCGGCGAGGTAGCGGACTTTTTCCGCCGAAAGGTTGGATGCGGCCCCTTTGAGGGAATGCGCCTCCTTTTCGATATCGGCACCGTTTTTTTCTTCGATGGCGTCCTGCAGCAAGGTGATCTTTACCCTTACATCCGTAACAAACAGTTCCGCCAGATCGACGGCAAGTGACATATCGCCGTCCAGCCGCTCCATCAGGTCCGCCTTGTCGAAAACCGGCTTTTCATTCATGCCGTTTTGCTTTGTCATTGTATTCCCCCTGCGCGTGTATCCGTTTTGATGCTGCTGCAAAATGGTCTTCTTCCGTATCCGGCAAATACGTTTCCATGAAAACGAGCGGCCCTTTCAGGTTGTTTTCAAGGATAACCGCGCTGCGGCCATCGATCCGGACGGAAGAACCGGGCACAGCCTGCAGGGTATCTTCCCCCCTGCTAAGCGTCCCGCCGCCTTCCACGAAAACCCAGTGCAGCACCCGGCCGGACGGCGTGAGAACCGATGCCTCGTGTCCCTCCAGCACGCTTACCTGCCGCACCACCGCGAGCGCATTATCGGCAATCACCCGGACGCTTCCCCATCGATACCAGGTTATAAAGTGCCCGTCCGCCTCCTTCCGGCCCGCATCCACAAGCCGGTCCACGATTTTCTTTACCTCCTGGCTCTGCGAGCGCGCGGTAACCAGAACCGCATCGCCCGTCTCCACGATGATTGCATCGCTCATCCCCACTGCGGCCACCATACGGCTTTCGGAAAGAATAAGACTGCCTCTGGTATCGTGGACCAGGACGTCGCCCCGGACAACGTTGCCGGATTCATCCTTCAAGCCCAGATCATAGAGGGCATCCCAGGAGCCCACATCGCTCCATCCCGCTTCAAAAGGGACCATGACGCCGCTTGCCGTCTTTTCCATGACGGCGTAGTCGATGGAATCGGACGGGCATGCGCCAAACGCCTCCGGATCCAGGAAAAATGTTTCTTCATCCGTCTTTCCGCCATCCACCGCGGCGCGGCAGGCCCCGGAGATATCCGGGCAGAGATCGTCCATTTCCCGGAGTATATCCGCCGCCCGGAACAAGAACATGCCGGAATTCCAGCAGTATTCCCCGGACGCCACGTATCGGCGGGCCTTTTCCAGCGCCGGTTTTTCCACAAATGCACGGATTTTGAATGCTTCATGCGAACGGCCCTTCTCGCAGGTGATTGTCTCTCCCTTGCGGATATAGCCGTAGCCCGTTTCCGGAAACTGCGGCACAATCCCGAACGTCACCAGCGAACCCGTTTGCGCAAAACAGGCCGCGGCCGCCAGGCTTTTGTGAAACTGCCCGACATCCGGTATCATGTGGTCTGCCGGGAGCACCAAGATCATCGCCTCCGGTGTTGCCGCCAGAGCCATGTATGCCGCGACCCCCACGGCGGGGGCGGTATTGCGGCCGACCGGCTCAAGCACCAGGGCGTTCGGACGGATGTTGATTTCACTTAACTGGCCGGCGATGATATGCCGGTACGAATTGTTGCATACGACGATCGGGCGGCCAATGCCGTTTGCTTCCGCCACACGCAGGATGGTTTCCTGGAGGAGGCTGTTGCCCCCGGTCAGGTTCAACAATTGCTTCGGATAGAGCCGACGGGACATCGGCCAGAGCCGCGTGCCGGATCCGCCGGCCAGGATGACGGGTATAATCATTAAATCCCCTTTCTTGTTCGGCACCTACGGATTTCCATGCCGGTAGGATGCAACGCCCCCGGGCGCGCCGGTACATGGACGATCCTGCCGCTCTGTCACCGACCCGACGCGGAAAGCCCCGGAAAGCAAATGATGCATGGCTTCAAAGCGCTCCGGCGGGCAGGCGAACAGAAGCTCGTAGTCATCTCCCCCGGAAATCATCCGGGCGGCCGGATCAATGCCATAGGCAACGCAGTATGCCGCCATGTGCCGATCAATTACAAAATGGTCCGGCTCGAAACACACGGTTGTGCCCGATGCCTCGGCAATATGGGAAGCGTCCCCGTAAAGTCCGTCGCTGATATCCATCACGCAGGCGACATCGTGGTCCCGCAGCACCCGTGCGGCATCGAACCGGGCCCGGGGCAGCTTGTAGCGTTCGATAAGCGCCGGGTGGGAATGATCGCCCTTGGCAAGGCATTCGAGCCCGCACCGGGCAAGGCCTATGGGACCGGTAACATAGAGCCCGTCGCCGGGCACTGCCGCGCTTCGCACAGGGAAAAGACCGCCTCCGCTGCCCGCGGCAAACAGGTCCAAAGAAAGCACCGGCCCGGAAGACAGGTTCCCCCCGCCCAACCCGGCGCCGTGCGCGGCAAGCGCACCGCCGATCCCGCGGTACAAATCGATCACATCCTGTTCGGTGATCTCCGGCGGGAGGCAAAGATTGACGAAAAACCCCACGGGTCGCGCATAGGATGCCGCCAGATCGGAAAAGGTGATCTCAACGGCCCTCTGGCCGATTTCTTCCATGGACTGCCACCTGCGCCGGAAATGGACCCCTTCGCGCTGGGTGTCGGTTGTGAACACGGGATTCGGTATATCGGCGAACAGGGCCGCATCATCGCCCGGCGGAACCCGGATGGCGGGGGCGTCCGATCCTGCCCCCCCGACTTCGAGGGCTTTTGCGATCAGCCCGAATTCATCCTTCCAGGGCGTCCGGGGCGTGCGCGGGGCCAGGGCGCAGGCACGGCCCAGTTCCCGTGCAGCGTAAGCCGGATCTTTCGCACGGGTAATAGCGCTGATCACGGCAATACCGCTTGCACCGGCCGCAAAACATTCATGGGCGTTTTGCCAATCAATGCCGCCGATGGCCACCACGGGAACCGGCGAACACTTTGTTATCCTGGCAAGGCCGGACGGGCCGATGACCGGGTTGGCGTCCGCCTTGGTGCCGGTTTCAAAGACAGGGCCGGTCCCGATGTAGTCGCAGCCCGTCAAATCGGTTTCGCCGAGTTCTTCGACAGTCGATACGGATGCGCCGATGATGGCGTATTGACCCAGGACCTTTCTGGCCGGGGCGTGTTTTTCGTCGGACTGGCCCAGGTGGACCCCGTCCGCGCCCACCGCACGGGCCAGGACAATGTCGTCATTCACGATGAAGGGCACCTGCTGCGCGGCGCACAGACGCCGGATCGCTTCGACGGATCCGAAATCGCGCCCTTCAAAGCGCTTGTTCCGGTACTGGACGACGGTGGCTCCCGCGGCAAGTGCGATTTCCACCTGCCTTTCCACGCAAAGATCCGCTTCGCAGTCCACGATAAAGTAAAACCGGATTTGTTTTGCAAATTGAATTTCCGGCATGGTATCGGTATCACCTTCCCGGCACGGCGTCGCCTTTTGCCGCCGGACAGCGACATACAGGGACGCCGGGGCCATTGTTTGTACTTCCCGGCCTTCTTTCATTTACGGCGGCGGCCCGAAACGGTCCAGCCACCTGCGAAACCGTTCGGCCTTTTCGGACCCGTATGCCTCCAACATGGCAATCACATCTTCCGGCGAATGCCGGGTCCCGCCGGGAGGGGGCGTTTTTGAAAAAAAGCAGTCCGCAAAGCAGACGATCTCTTCTTCCAGGGTTTGCGGAAGCATGTCCCGAATGGGAACGGGAAGACTCATCACCCGGATATCCCCGGCCGTAAGGCCCGCGCCCACGTGCCGCTCGCAGACCAGGGCGTGGGCTGGCAGGCCGCGTTCCTCCAAAATTTTTCGTCCCAGGTATCCGTGGCACACGTAAGGGTGAGAGCCCGTACATCCGATTTCCGGGGCGCTGGTGCGGAAGATGCCGATATCATGCAGCAGGGCCGCCTCCCGTATAAACCGGATAAAGGAGCGATCCGGATCCGGGCCGGAGACGCGCCGGGCGATGGCAAGCGCTGCTTCGGCCACCAGCGCGCCGTGGCGGCGCAGGACATTACCGGCAAGACCGCCGCGGGGATAGTAGCGTGCGATGATGCCTTCCGCGACGCTGTCATAGACTTCGGCGACATTGCCGACACCGGCGATATCAATGACATTGGCGGCATTGGTGGAGCGGTCTTTCACCCCGATCACCCCCCCGGATTTTCCGCCAGCAGGACCCTTTCGATAAACGGGTCGATACCGCCGTCGAGTACCGCATCCACGTTGCCGACATCCATGTTGATCCGGTGATCCTTGACCATCTGGTACGGATTGAGCACGTAGGAGCGGATCTGGCTGCCCCAGGCAATCTCCTCCTTGTTGTCGTGGATCTCCTGGAGCTTTTTCTCCTGCTTTTGCTTTTCATGCTGGTAAAGCCGGGCCCGCAGTACCTTCATCGCCTTTTCCCGGTTTCGGATCTGGGATTTTTCCTGCTGGCACTGGACCACGATGCCGGTGGGGTGGTGGGTGATGCGCACCGCGCTCGATGTCTTGTTGACATGCTGCCCCCCTGCCCCGCTCGCACGGTACGTGTCGATGCGCAAATCGTTTTCGTCGATTTCGATCTGAATGTCGTCTTCGACCTCGGGATAGACGAACACGGAGGCGAACGACGTATGCCGTTTTCCGCTGGCATTGAACGGGGAAATCCGGACAAGCCGGTGAACGCCGGTTTCAACCTTGAGATACCCGAATGCATTCAGTCCTTTCACGTTGAAGGTAACGCTTTTGATGCCGGCTTCGTCGCCTTCCTGGAAGTCCATCATCTCGACCGCGTAGCCCTTGTTCTCGCACCACCGGCTGTACATGCGAAACAGCATCTGCACCCAGTCCTGGGCCTCCGTCCCGCCGGCCCCCGCGTTTATGGAGACAATTGCGTTGCGGTCGTCATCCTCGCCATTGAGCATGGCTTGCAGGGAAAAATCCCTGAGACTTCTTTCCAGCGATTCCATCTGCCGGGCCGCCTCGGCCCGCGTCGCATCGTCGGATTCCTCTTCGGCCAGCTGCAGCAGCACGTCGCAGTCTTCAACCTGGGCATGGAGCTTCTGCCAGTTTTCGACCCGGTTTTCCAGGAGTGACCTTTCCTTTAGCAGTATTTTCGCCTTTTCCTGATCGTTCCAGAGATTCTCGTCGCTGATGGCCTTTTCCAGTTCGGCCAGCCGCTCTTTTTTGCCCTCTATGTCAAAGATACTCCCGTAACTGTTCGAGGGTTTCGTAGAATCCGCCGATACGGTCTTTCAGTTCACCTGCTGTCATGGTCTTGACCTCCCCGTTTGTTTCGTTTCCTCCGGATTCCCGCCGCCGCCGCGATTAGAAATGACGACAGGATGCAGAAAGCGGGCAAAATACCCGGATAGTTTGTATAAAGCGTCCGAGCGCCCGTCATCACGGGCATGTCCCGGTAAATGGCCGTAGTCTCGTTGAGGCGCGTTTGCTCCAAAACCCGGCCCGATGGATCGACAAAGGCCGAGATTCCGGTATTTGCGGACCGAACCAGGGACTTGCGGTTTTCCACCGCCCGGAACACGGTCATGGAAAAATGCTGCACCGGGCCGGCTGTTTCGCCGAACCATGCATCGTTTGTGATGTTGACGATCAGATTCCCTCCGTTTTCGACCATGCGGGCCGAGTACCGGGGGAATATGATTTCATAACATATCTGCACGCAGAGGTCAGCCTTATTTGCCGAAAGAATCGTGCCGGCCTCTCCCGGGCGGAAGTCGCCTACGGAATGAACCATCCTGCCGATAAAGGGAAGCCAGTCCCCCAGGGGGACATACTCGCCGAAAGGAACCAGGTGCACCTTGTCATAGGCTCCGGAAAGCCGCGTTTCCGGATCGAACAGGTAGGCGGTGTTGTAAAACACGACATCCCCGGTCCCGTCCTCCAGTTCATAGGACGGGCTTCCGATGAGAAACCATGCGTCCATCCGCGCGAGCCCCTTCAGTACCTGGTCGGTATATTCCTTTTCCCTCAGGAAATAAAACGGCATGGCGGTTTCCGGCCACACCACGAGATCGGGCGAAAAGGCCATGGTTTCCTCGGACAGCCGGATATAACGCTCGATCGTCTTGTTGATAAATTCGTCATCCCACTTGATGGCCTGCTCGAAGTTTCCCTGCACGACCGATACCCCGATTTTGCCTGCGGCCTCCGCGCGAACATCCACATCCGCGATCCGGCTGCTTCCGTACCAGCCGTTTCCCAAAAAGGCCAAAACGATAATTCCGACGCACATCAGGGCCTCCCCCCGGGCCGGGACCCGGTTTGACCCGTCCGGCCCCCAGGAAAGCCGCCGTACGTGAAGCGCGATCACGAACACGGCCGCGTTGATCGCAACAACGAAAAACGATACCCCGTACACGCCGAACAGATCGGCCGACTGGATCAAGGGCAGGTAGGAATACTGGCTGTATCCGACCAGACCCCAGGGATAGCCCGTAAACAAATATGTTTTTGCATATTCCAGGGTCACCCAGAAAACCGGCGCCGCTATGAGCAGAAAAAGCGGCCGCCGGACCGCTACCGTCAGGGCTACGGAAAAAACCGATACATAGAGGGCCAGGTAAAACGATAAAAGCAGCAGCGCGCCCACGGCAAGCCCCAGGGGGAGTGGCCCGAAAACCCGCATGGTGGGCACCAACCAGTACAGAAGCGTCGTATAATGGACAAACCCGGCCAGAAGCCCCAGGTTAAATGCGTGCTTCGGCCCGGCGTCCCGGAGGCCCAAAAGGAGAAATCCGATGGCGAACCACGCGGCAAACCCCGCACCGATGTTGTCGAATGCGCAGGTGAGCAGAACACCGGATGCAACGGCATAAAAAGCGGCGGAGCGATATTGGAAAAGGTTCAATTGTCTCATTGACATCGTTTATTCTGCGAAGTCGGAGCAAGCCCGGGGCAAATCAGGATACAGCAGGGGACGTTGTTAACTTATTAACTTATTGCCCGTGATGCAATGGAGGCCTACCTTCAGCGCCGGCGCAAAATGAGTTAATAAGTTAACAACGTCCCCTAATCATGTCCGGCGGAACATGGTACATCATGAGACAGTATGAGACAGCCGGGCCCGACTGACGGGTAATTGACATGAAGCACCGCGTAGGCCCTGCGTGGGAGGCACTGCTGGTCGGGGCGGCAGGATTTGAACCTGCGGCTTCCTGCTCCCAAAGCAGGCGCGCTACCAGGCTGCGCTACGCCCCGATGTTAAATGATATTAAAAGCTTATGACCCTTTTACAAAACCGTCTGATCGCGACTTTTTACGAGTACATCAATTTATTAAGCCGTCCTATTATCATTGTTTGGAGTCATCATCAAGCGCTAATTTCGGCGAACCACGCAGTGCGTTTGCAAAAAGTCGGGATCTCGTCAAGGAGAAAAGCCCGCGCGGTTTTTTCCCTCCAGAAAAGCGATTATCCCGGCTGCAATATCACCTGCTACCGCCCGGATAAAATCCTGATCGGCGTATTTCGATGCGCTCGGCGGATGACTCAGATGCCCCGCTTCGACCAGCACGGCTGGCATATCCGCACCGGACAGAACGGGAAGCGGTGCACCCATGACATCGACTGCGGCGCCGGCTGTACCCGCTTCAAGGTGCCGCGCGATCGTGTCGGCAAAGTCCGCTGCATCCGCGATATGCCGTTGCTGGAGGCGATTCCACTCAAACGGTATCCGGTCCGCGGGGGAAAGATCCCGTATGCCGGTTTTTCGAAGGTCGTGGTAGACGCTCCACACGTCAACCTGGCTTCTGCGGCTCCCCCCGACATGCAGACTGACGAAAAGAGCCGCATTCCGGGCATTGGCCATCGATGCCCGGGAAGAGAGATCGATGCTGTAGTCGCCGGTTCGTGTCAGAAAAACCGTAAAATCGTCCCCGAGCAGCTCGGATATAGCCCGTGCGAGCAAAAGGGTGACATCCTTTTCCATAACCCCTCCGGGCCCGGTCACACCCGTATCATGGCCGCCGCGGCCGGGATCGAGAACGATAACCGGTCCCGGCGGGGATTCGGATGCTTCAGCGTATAACGGCCGGACAGTTGCCAAAGACTGAAGCAACATAACGGCGGCCAGAATACAGACAATCACGCCCCGCAAAACCGGCGCTGCGCCGTGTGCCGCAGGCAGGCGGCGGCCGGCCGCCCACGCCATAATATCCGGAAGTTTCCCTGTTTTTGCTTGACACTGTTCCAAATTAATATTACCTTACATCCCAAATAAATATTTTTTTCTATAATCTCAATAAGTTGATACGGAACAATCGCGCCCGGCGAAAAAAAAGGGCCCTGAAACGGGGGGAAAGCCGCCGGCAAAAATAAATAATCCCGGGCGACCCGGCCCTCCATTTTCAATTATTTACCGGTTTTAATTATTTACTGGAACGGAAATGAAAAATAAAGCGATTTTGCATGCGAGAGTGGCGGAACTGGTAGACGCACTGGACTTAGGATCCAGCTCTTCCTAAGAGTGGGAGTTCGAGTCTCCCCTCTCGCACCATCCC
>SLJY01000202.1 GCA_007134875.1 Desulfobacterales bacterium | reverse complement strand
CGGCTGTATGGCCGCCTTGATATTACACGCAATATCAAACCAAAAGCCCCCGTAGCTCAGTGGATAGAGCAATGGATTCCTAATCCATGTGCCGCAAGTTCGATTCTTGCCGGGGGCACCAATAAAACATTGAGTTATAGCGCAAACCTCAAAAATCCTTTTATAATCTCGGATGATAAATCATCCGAGCTGCGCTGCCGGGTTATTGTGATGGCGATATTTAAATCAGAAAAGCAACGCGATGATACTTCTGCCTGCTATTAACTGCACGCCCGTCAGTGCCAAAACAAAATAGATGACACGGTTGAACCACACCTCATTGAATCGCCTGTTGAGCGAAACCCCTATTTTCACACCCAAATAGGCCAGGGGGGACAGCACTATAATGAGCATCAGGTTGTCCATTCGCAGCAAACCAAGCTGGCTGTAAGGTATCAGCTTGATCAGGTTCATGCTCATGAAAAAAATAACACTGGTGCCCACAAAAATTTCTCTGCTTAATTTTTGTGGAAGCAAATGAATCAAAACCGGGGGCCCCCCGACATGCGCCAATGTCGAGGTAAAACCCGCCACCCCTCCCCAGAAAACGCCCTGCCCGGGACGCGGTGAACGGTTGGCCAAAGTCCCCATCAATGTGGCGCGCAATACTTGAAACAGGACGAAGGATAAAGCCAACACGCCGATTCCCAATTTGAGGATACGTTCATTGGTTCGGAAATATCCAAAAAAAAACCATCCAAGGCCAATGCCGACCATTGCGCCTATAAGCAACTGAATCAAATTGGTTTTATCAAAACACCGGTAGTATTGGCGAAAAGCGAACGCATCTGCCACCAGCAACAGTGGCAGCAACAAGGCTGCAGCCTCTGCTGCGGAAATAGTCAAAGCGATCAAGGGCGTGGCAGCCACCCCGATACCGGTACCAAACCCGCCCTTGGAAATCCCCATCAGCACTACGGCTGCGGGTGCGGCCAGCCAAAAGGCAGAAGGATAATCAGGCAAGTAAATCATAATGAACCCTCGCCGGCATTGCGGTCTTTCTCCCAAATACCTACCCAATGCTTACACGTTGCCGGACGTTTGTAAGCGGCGCGTTGTAAGTTTTTGATTTATGGTGCCCTCGGCAAGAATCGAACTTGCGGCACACGGATGAAAAAGGCGTAAAAATGCCTTTTTTTTAGACACCCGACGATATTGACTAATTAAAAAAATATCATTGATATTCAAGTGCTTATTCAGCACAATTCATCCGAAATCGATCAAATTGAATTGAATTCATGCGGGCACCATCCGGGTGCCACGATTTTTCAACTGACGGCACAGGGATTTTTCAAATGAAGCTGAAACTTACTAAAATAAACATTGAAAATACCACCCTTTCAGCAGCAGGTAAACGGAAAATCGTCAGGTAAAGGATTCACGACTTGAATATAGAACAATACGGTTCTTTAGACGCCTTTATCTGGCGCTACGTGGGTGACAAGCCGATACAAAACACACAACCGCCGGTTGAGGCGGTACCCTCCGAAGGCATGACGTCGAAATTAATGAGCAGGGATTTGAGAAAAAGGAGGCTTGATTTTACGAGCCCGGTGATCTGTTATTCATTCATGCAGGCTGTCGGCATGGTCAAGAATCAGATGGATAGCGGGACGGAATGCAAAACAGGATTTTATTTTTCAACATTTCACGGAGGCATTATGAACAGAAGAATCGCATCCATTCTGAATCTCAAACATCAGCCGGTAGCGCTTTTATGGGCGGAAGAAAAAACCGGAAAAAGCAGTGACAGCAGGGGCGCTGGGCGTGCGTGATGTTTTCCTTTGCAGCTGGCTGCCAGGCCATCGGCATTCTGCCATACGCCGAGGCCGAAAAGGATGCCCCCGGGGGTTGTGAAACTGGTGGATATTTCAGCAAGAAAAGCCGTCCGGTAATCCCTCGCTCGGAATATTTTCAGCTTCTCAATGCCCCTTGCCCTTTTCCGCGAGATGGAAAACAACATCGACGGCAGCTTTTTTCCCGGAATACATGGCAAGCCCTTGCCCGGGAAGACGCCAAAGAATAATACGGGGCGAACCTGGCATCCATTACCCGGGTGTCTATGATCCGGGAAAATGGCTCCGCAGGAAGACCGCGAAACGCGCACGCTCATGGGCCAGGGCGTCCGCCATGGAAACGGTGTCCCGGTAACTGATTAAATCCCGCACCACGCCGAGCATCTCGGGGCTGCCTTCACAGATATCCCCGGCGATTTCCATCGCCCGCCCCATGAGGTTTTCATGGGGCACCACCTCGTTGACCAGCCCCCAATCAAGGGCGGTTTGCGCATTGATAAACCGGCAGGTAAAAGACATCTGGCGCGCCCGGCGACGCCCCACCGCCTCCTGGAGCAGCTGGGTCATGCCCCATCCGGGATGGATGCCGACCCTGGCATGGGTATCTGCAAAGGACGCGCGTTCGGAGGCGATCAGAAAATCGCAGTTCAAGGCAAGCTCAAATCCGCCGGTGATGGCATGCCCGTTGATGGCGCCGATTATCGGTTTTTTGCAGGCCGCAAACAAGTCCGGCATATCCGATCCGTCTCCCCGGGGGTCAAAAAGGTTTTCCTTGTCAAGGACCGCCAGGTCGAGCCCGGAGCAGAATGATTTCCCCTCCCCCGTGATAACAACAACCCGGATGGATTTGTCGCGGGAAACGTTTTCCAGGCTTTCATAGAGCCCCGCCAAAAGGGCCTGATTAATGGCATTGCGGCGCTCCGGGCGGTTGAGGGTAATAACCGCAACGTGGTTTTCAACGCTGAACAAAACAGGATCGTTCATTTTCGATTAATCTCCTTGTAAAAAGGACAGGGTATGGTCAACAATACTAACTGTCGGCTGAACGAAAACCGTCTTTTACACCCATTTCTGTGTCAAGCGTAAATTGTAATCCGCAGAATACGCCAGGTATTCCAGCGATTAATCCCGAGGTGGCGAGATCGCTTGACAATTTTGACGGCTTCGTAAAAAGTCCAATATCTGGGTTACGCGCGATTTCTCAGAATTTGCGGCTTACGCCTTGTAAACATACACGTACGCCAAGCACGCTGCATTCTTCGAAATTGCGCAAACCTTGATCTTGAACTTTTTACAAAGCCGTCGGATCGCGACTTTTTACGAGATCATCAATTTTAATACGGCGAATTTAATACGACGAAAAATCATGGTTCTGGTCCCTACCGCGACCCCCCCCAATGCCCCATAGTGTAGTGTTCTCAATCAACTCTTTTATCAACAATTCACGGTTACTATTGATCAAAAACAGCTTGTCAGCTTTTTGGAGCGAAAAAACGGATGAAAAACAGATTTTGAATACTGAGTATAACAGAAGATGGAGATAATGACACGTCAAACTAGCTGGGTTTGATCCCGCCAGGGGCCGTATCAGGAACTTTTAAAACAGCTATCCATGCGGATTGAGGATCCGAAAAACCTGATCGCCGCTACCCACGAACCCATCAAATTGTATTGACAATTCTCCCGAATTTCCACTATGTTTATATAACACTGTTCATAAATGCCAATTCCATTTTCGGGCCTGCAGGAATTATTGTCGGAATTTCCATTGATCACCTTTTTATAAACCCGTAAAAAGTCGCAATCAATGGAATGCTCCACGGCTGCAAACTGTTTTTATCCGCATTACGGAAGGGAGAGCATAGTGATCATCCGATTTACCCTTGAGAAAACCGATATGGAGAATACGCGGTTTCCATTCGAATACTCCCGGATGTACAACGCGGGTTATGTCGGCAGGAACCAGGAAGAGGTCAGGAAGCATGTCAGGGAACTTGCCGCCAAAGGCGTTCCAGCCCCTTCGTCCACACCGGCGCTGTATGCTGTTGGTCGCCACTGCCTCTGCACGGAAACCGAAGTGGACGTCTATGGACCTGAGACATCGGGAGAGGCCGAATACGTGCTGCTCGTTGAAAACGAAAAATCCGTCTTTGTAGGCCTGGGAAGCGACCACACCGATCGGTTTCTGGAACAAACGGATATTCCGCGCTCCAAGCAAATATGTCCGAACATGATCGCAACCAGCGTGTGGGCTTTGGAAGATGTCGCCGACCATTGGGATGACATCGTGATGCGCAGCTATGTTCAAAAAAACGGCAGCGAAACGCTTTACCAGGAGGGCCTCCTGGGCGCCATTTTTTCTCCGCGGCAGCTGATGGAATTCGTTAAAGACAGAGCCGGGACGGGTATAGACAACTCGATTCTTTTTTCGGGCACGCTGAGCCTGAAAACCGGCGACTTTCTTTATGGAGAAGGCTTCCGGGCTGAGCTGATCGATCCGATTCTTAAGCGCAAACTCACGCTGTCATATACCGTGCGAACGCTAAGCTCCCTCAACCCGGGCGGCGACTGATACAAGCAAGGGATAAAATGGAAATATCCGCCATTCAAATGCAGGTGATCGAAGACGACAAGGACCGCGCCATCGACAGCGCCGTGCGGCTCATCCGTCAGTGCCGCGGCTCCGATCTGATTATTCTGCCGGAACTCTGGAACGTCGGCTTCATGAGTTTTGACCGATACATTCCCGATGCGGAAACGGAAAACGGGAAAACCCTTTCCGCCATGAAAGAAATGGCAAAAGAAACCGGCGCACACCTCCACACGGGCAGTTTTCCGCTTACAGCCAACGGGAAGTATTACAATGCAAGTTATTTGCTTTCACCCGAAGGAGAGGTGCTTGCCGGATATCGGAAAATACACTTGTTTGCATTCAATTCCCGGGAAAACGAAATTCTCTGCCCCGGCGACAGGGTCTGTACCGTCGATACACCGCTTGGACACATCGGACTTGCGACCTGCTTCGACCTTCGATTCCCGGAACTCTTCCGGCACATGGTGGATCGGGGGGTCGAAATATTTTTGGTTTGCTCTGCATGGCCCTATCCCCGGCTGGAGCACTGGCTCATTCTCAATCGGGCCAGGGCTATTGAGAACCAGTGTATCCTGGTATCGGCGAACAGCGCGGGAAGTAACAGGGGTGTCACTTTTACAGGGCACAGCATGATCGTCGACCCGTGGGGAACGGTTTTGGCCGGCTGCGGCGACGAGGAGTCCATTGCAAGGACCCGGATCGATTCCGGCGTTGTAAAAGATGCCAGAAGCCGCTTTCCGGGACTCGCAAGCCGTAAAGAATGGTTACAATAATTAAGGAGACAGGAAAAATGATTCGAAAAATTGGTATATCACTGGTCAGTGCAGCGCTACTGGTGGCACTGACGGCTTCCTTGGCTGTTTCAGCAGAAAAGAACTTCCGGGTTGTGGGAAGCTGGAGCAACCTGACGATGTACAAGCAGTTCGAAGAACCGTTCTGGACAAAGGAACTGCCCGAGGCAACCGATCAGCAGCTTACTGCCAGCATGACCAATCTCGGCCAGATCGGATTCGGCGGCGCCGCCGTACTGCGGCAGCTGGGAAGAGGGACATTTGATGTTGTGCACACGGTAATCAACTACGTTGTATCGGACTCGCCGGAGCTTGCAGGACTCGATTTCCCGGTTCTTGCACCGGACCTTGACCTGGCATACGAGGTGACCGAAGCCTACCGACCGATTATCGACAAGTACCTCCAGGAGAATTTCAATGCGAAGCTCCTGAGTATCGTTCCCTATCCGGCCCAGGTTCTGTTCAGCAGGGTGGAAATCGGCGGGCTCGACGATCTGCAGGGGAAAAAGATCCGGGCCAGCGGGTGGACAACGGCCAGGTTTCTGGATGCAGCCGGGGCTGCCGGTGTAACGCTTTCCTTCAGCGAAGTGCCGCAGTCTTTGCAGCGCGGCGTTGTTGACGGTGCAGTAACCGGCAGCCTGTCCGGCTATTCCGCAGGATGGGGAGAGGTTTCCAACTACGTCTATCCCATGCCCATCGGAGGATGGGACCACGTAATCGGCGTTATGAACCTCGATACATGGAACAGCCTGACATCGGAGCAGCAGAACCAGATCCAGTCGCTGATCACGGAAAAGCTTGAAAATCCGGGCTGGGAAGTGACCCTGAGAGAAACCCGCGAGGGGATCGAATGCCTTACGGGACAGGACTGTCCGTATGGCGAGCCGAATAACCTCACGGAGGTTCCCGTCACGGATGAAGATCTGGCAAAAGCAAGGGCGCTGCTGATCGACGATGTGATTCCGGCATGGGCCGACACCGTTAATCCGGAGGTTGTCCAGGAGTGGAACGAATCGATCGGGAAAATAGTGGACATAACCATTCAGCAATAACAACAGCGGGCCGGGGGATCGTTTTCCCGGCCCGCATACAGGCGATCCATGAAAACATTTCTTCGGCTGATCGAGCTTTTTTCACGGGTTAGTGCATGGGCCTGCGGCATGCTTCTGCTGGCGAGCACGGTGATGATAGGTGTCGAGGTCATACTGCGCCGCTTTTTCGGCCTGACGATCGGCGGAGCGGACGAGATATCCAGCTACGTGCTGGCTATCATCTGCAGCTGGTCTCTTGGATATGCCCTGTATCACAAAAGCCATATCCGGATCGATGTTTTATACTATTATCTGCCGGCCGTGGTTCGGACCCTTCTGGACACCCTCGCGCTGGCATTGTTTCTTGTCTATACAAGCATGATCACGTTTTACGCATGGGATCTGCTTCACACTTCGATTATCCGGGGTTCTACGGCCAACACGCCGCTGCAAACCCCCATGTGGATACCACAATCCATATGGTTTGTCGGCCTGGTGGGCTTTACCCTGGTCACCGCGGGAATGCTTGTGGCCCTGATCTATTATCAATTGAAAGGAGACCTGCTGTCGGCAGGAAACATTGCAGGATCTCCCAACGTCTCAGATGACGATAAAACAGACAATTCCACTCCGGAAAGCTGAACATGCCTCTGATCGTCGCATTTATTATCCTTTTGATTCTTCTGCTTCTAAGCGTTTATGTTGCAGCAACGTTGGGTGTTCTGGCAATTATCCTGGACAAGCTGTTTACCCCCTTTCCCCTTTACCAGGCCATCGGGGAACTCACCTGGGGGGCGAGCACCGACTTTGTTCTGCTGGCCATACCGCTTTTTGTTCTTTTGGGGGAAATCCTGTTGAAGGCTGGGATCGCCGACAAGGTGTACGACGCACTGGACAGCTGGCTGTCCTGGCTTCCCGGGGGGATGCTCCATGCCAATATCGGCACCAGCGCCATGTTTTCCGCCACTTCAGGTTCAAGTGTCGCAACAGCAGCCACCGTTTCCACCGTGGCGCTGCCGCAGGCCCGTAAATTCGGCTACAACGAGGCCTTTTTCGCCGGATCCATCGCAGCCGGCGGAACGCTCGGCATCCTGATCCCCCCCTCGATCAACCTCATCGTGTACGGGGTTCTTACCAACACCTCCATACCCCGGTTGTTCATGGCCGGCATCGTACCGGGCGTCATGCTCATGATCATCTTCATGATTTTCATACTAATCGCCTGCATGATCTGGCCGCAGCTTGGAAGCAATACAAAAAAATATACCTGGGGATACCGGTTTTCCAGTTTGCGGCATTTTTTACCGGTAATATTCATCTTTGGCGTCGTCATCGGGACCATCTACGCAGGTTTGGCCACCCCCACGGAAAGCGCCGCCCTGGGCGTACTGGCGGCCATCGTGCTTGCCGCATGCTACGGCAAACTCAGGCTGTCCTTTTTCAAAGCGGTGATCGAAGCGACCATGCGAACCACGGCAATGATCATGCTGATCCTGATTGCGGCCAAGTTTTTAAACTTCATCCTGGCATCCATCGGTCTCACCGAGATGCTGACCACATTTCTGAATGAACTCGGGATGACACCGCTCGGCACCCTCATCGTCATCATATGCGTATACATTGTACTCGGGTTTTTCATCGAGACCCTGTCGCTCATGGTTATAACCATTCCCATTGTAACGCCGATTGTCGTTGCAATGGGTTACGACCCGGTCTGGTTCGGAATTCTTCTGATCCTGCTGATCGAAATGGCGCTGATCACCCCGCCGGTTGGGTTGAATCTTTACGTTGTCCAGGGGGTTCGGCAAAGGGGCTCGATCACCGAGGTCATGGCCGGCAGTGTGCCTTTTGTCATTATGATGTTTTTGATGATGATCGTATTGATTGCCTTTCCCGGCATGACGGATATTTTATACCGATAACCCCGATGCACTCGTAAAAAGTCGCGATCTGACGGCTTTGTAAAAAGTTGCAAACCGAGGGCCTTGTTCATAGCGCATCCTATTCCTCGGTGTACGTGAAATTCATCAGGAAACGAGCGCAGTCCCGGATATTGGGCTTTTTACGAAGACGTCAAGACTCAACTGTTAAAGGAGATAAGCGTGAAAGCACAGGATTGGAGTGCGGAACAACTGCGCCGGGAAATCCGGACGGGAAGCTGGACCGAGCAGACCTCAGGGGCCGCAAGCGGCTACGTGCAGGCCAACATGGTCATGCTGCCCATGCAAAAGGCGTTCGAGTTTCTGCTTTTTTGCAACCGGAACCCGAAACCATGCCCCGTTCTGGACGTCCTTGAGCCCGGGAGGTTCACGCCCAACATCGCAAAAGACGCCGACGTCCGAACCGATCTGCCAAAATACAGCATCTACAGGCACGGAATGCTCGATTCGGAAGTTAGCGATGTCTCGGGCCTGTTTGCCGACGATACGGTGACATTTTTGCTGGGATGCAGTTTTTCCTTCGAAAAAGCGCTGATAGCGGCCAATGTTCCGGTGAGAAACATCGAAGAGGGAAGCAATGTATCCATGTACATAACAAGCAGGGATTGCAAAAAAGCCGGCGATTTCTCATCGAAGCTGGTAGTCAGCATGCGGCCCATGACGCCCGGGCAGGCGGTACGGGCCGTCCAGATCACCACGCGCTACCATATCACGCATGGGGCGCCCGTCCACATGGGGGATCCGGAACAAATCGGCATTTCCGATCTTGCAAATCCTGATTTCGGAGACCCGGTGACGATAAGGCCCGGTGAGATTCCGGTATTCTGGGCCTGTGGCGTCACCTCAACCCTGGCAGCACTTTCCATAAAGAGTCCCTTGGTTATTACCCATTCGCCGGGGCATATGTTCGTTTCCGATTTGCCGGATGAGGAAATGGCGATATTCTGAAAAATTTCCAACCAGCGTGGTACAACTAAGTACAACCATAGAGATTATTTCATGCCCAAACCGGAAACCGAATTCATTGATTGCGATACGGCCTACGAGTGGCGGCCTGTGGAAGGCGCTTTGCAGGGCGTTATGGAAAAGCGGCTGAGTCATGATCCCGAAACAGGCGACTGCACCAGGATCCTGAAGTTTCCACCAGGTATTGAAACCAATGAAACCCTTGTCCACGATTTTTGGGAAGAGGTCTTTATTCTCGAAGGATCCCTCACCGACAAGGAAAAAAACGAAATCTATCTGCCCGGTTATTATGCATGCCGCCCCCCCGGAATGCCTCATGGTCCCTACGCAGTTCCGCACGGATGCAAAATGCTGGAAATCCGCTATCATCAATTAAAATCGTAAAAGGCTTTGCGCTCAGTCCGGAACACTTCGAACACGATACGCGCGGGCAGAGATAACGGGATTATTGTAAATCCGCCCCGCAAGGCTTTCCGCAGCCAAACAACCGCCGGCATGAACACCCGTGCAACCTGTCCCCCTGCGCCCAGCTCAGCCATCCGCCGAAGCGACGCCTCCTTGCAATTTTTGCCAGAAATGTTAATATGGTGCTTTTAGTTCAAACGGTAACCCGCTTTTTACGCAGGAAAGGGTATGCGCATGCTGCCGCAAGGTTGTCTGCCGTTTATTCTGTTTATTGTGTTTCTGCTGGTGCTTCCCCTTTTTCTGGCCGAAGTCATGCTGGCCGCAATGGGGCGCCTCGGCCTCTCACCAACGGTTTCCATCCTGGCCGCACTCGGTATCTTCGCCGGCGGCCTGATCAACATTCCCGTGCAAAAAATTCCCCGCAACCGGATCATGCCGCACGATTCGACCGGCTATCTCGGGATGAACCGGCTGCTGGGCACACAACCCGATCAACGGGAATTTACCCTCATCGCGGTGAACCTCGGGGGATGCGTCGTTCCCTGCCTGATCGCAGGCTACCAGCTGGTTCGGATTTTTTCCCACAGCCCGCAAGCCGTGGCTGTTGTCATTGGCGCCACCGCAGTCAATGTATATGTCTGCTACCGCCTTGCACAACCGGTGGCTAAAGTGGGCATCACCCTGCCCGCCTTTATTCCACCCCTTGTTGCAGCATTGTGCGCTATCGTTTTCATACCGGACTTCGCACCGCCCGTGGCCTTCTGCGCAGGCATCCTGGGTCCTTTGGTCGGGGCGGACCTGCTTCATATAAATGATATCAAACAAATCGATACCAGCATTGCAAGCATCGGCGGAGCCGGAACGTTTGACGGTATCGTCATATCGGGGCTTCTGGCAACGCTGCTGGTTTGAAAAGCGATCGCCTTCAAGCGGTTACCGGCAGCCGGTGACTGTACGGGCCGCTTCACTACGATGAAAATCGTGGCCGAACGAAAACCAGGATTTTTCTTCCAATGTATAGGATGGGCTGACGAAGGAACCGCATCGTTTAAATGCTGCCACAACAGATTATATGCGAAATGACGTTTATGGCGCGCTTTCTTCGTCAGCACGTCCTATGTTCCCTGACAACGGGACCACACGGAAAAAGACGGTTTTCGTTCAGCCACTAAGTATCTTAACCGGGAAAGGAGGAAGCTATGAATATACTGGTGCTTTATTACTCCAAGGGGGGCAATACAAGAAGACTTGCGGAAGCCATTGCGGAAGGTGTCGACTCGGTTGAGGGCGTCAGCGCGGTGCTTCGGGATACCGACAAGGTATCCAAAGACGACTTCCTGACCGCCGAAGGCATCATTGCCGGCTCGCCGGTATACTTCGGGACCATGGCCGCAGGGATGAAAAAGATTTTCGACGACTACGTTGGCATCCGGAAAAAAATGGAAGGCAAGGTGGGCGCGGCTTTTGCTACGTCGGGCGATCCGTCCGGGGGAAAAGAGACCACCATGATATCCATTATCCAGTGCCTTTTGATTTACGGCATGGTCATTGTGGGAGATCCCATGTCCGCAACCGGCCACTACGGCACGGCATGCGTGGGCAAGCCGGATACCGATGCCCTGGAAAACGGGAGAAAGATAGGCGCCCGGGTAGCACAGATCGCCGCAACGCTTCGCGCCTGATGAGAAAAAGTGAAAACGCAAAAAGGATTGATCTGACAAGAAATTTCGAGCAAATAGCCAAAAATGATACCGACTTTTCTTGATTTTGACGTACAGTTTGTGTACTCTTATTTCTTGTCGTACACGTTACACATGACAATAACATAACAATAACATAATACGGTCATTTCCGTACAGGGCGCATGGCAAGACGCACCGGCGCGCGGAGATGCCCGACACCGAGCATTGAGACTGTCAGGAGCGGTTTATGAAAAACAGCGAAAACTGGGACTGGTCCCCGGGAAAAAAAGTAGTAGCGGATTTTTCATCGCTTGCATCCGAATTCGAAGCTGTGGAAGAACCCTATGTAAGCCCGGACGGTGAACGGATCGCCGCCATCACGAAAGTCGAGGAGGAAACCTATACCGTTTGCGTCAATGGAACGCCTTGGGAAAAAACCTTCGACAAAATCTGGTATCTGCGGTTTTCCCCGGACAACCGGGCTGCAGCCCTGGTCTCGGATACCGCGGAATGGAGTGTCGCCGTGGACGGAGAGCCTTGGGAGAACTGGTTCGAATTCGTCTGGAACAAACAGTTCTCACCGGATAACGGGGCGATAACCATTGCTGCGCAGAACGGACGAAGCTATTTCGGGGTCACGAACGACACACCCTGGGAAACCGGGTATCCATCCATGAACAACCTGACCATGAGCCGGGATGGAAGCGTCACAGCTGCCGCCATCCTTACTGAGTATGTTAAGGAGGGCGATATCTTTGCATTTCAGAAAGGATGTTTCACGGTTGCTGTCAACGGGGTTCCGTGGAAAAACACGTTCATCAATGCATGGGAAATCGATATCAGCCCGGACAACCGGCTCGTTGCCGCCGAAGTGCGCCGCACCCTTTATGATTACACCATTGCCATCAATGACGAAATGTGGCCGAACGCCTTCAGCGGCGTATGGTGCCCCCGGTTCAACCCGACCGACAACTCGGTCTCCGCGCCCGTCAAAACCGCAGGCGGCTGGACTTTAGCAAAAGACGGAGAGCTTTTCTGGGAGGGCCGGTATATCCAGCTGTGGCACCA
Organism: Desulfobacterales bacterium; assembly: GCA_007134875.1. GTDB lineage: Bacteria > Desulfobacterota > Desulfobacteria > Desulfobacterales > Desulfosalsimonadaceae > B1SED10-16. The sequence continues at coordinate 536 of SLJY01000202.1, read as the reverse complement.
TTTCTACAGCTCCGACGGTAAAAAAATCGCCGCCATCGTTGCACCTGAATTCGGGAAGTGGACCATCGCCGAAAACGATCGGCCGTGGAACATCACCTTTAACGACACGATCCTGGATGCCGTTTACGGACCCGACAACCAGCACATAGCCTGCACGGGCAAAAGCGACGGAAAATGGTACGTGGCTGTGGACGGAAAACGTTGGCCCGACGCATACGACCGGGTCTGGACCCCGGCCATCTCCCCCAACGGCGAGTATGTTGCGGCAAAGGTCGAAATCAACGGGAAATTCGCCATCGCGGTCAACGGCAAACCGATAGACATTCCCTTTGAACGGGCATGGAACCCGACTTTCAGCCCCGACGGCGAAAAACTCCTGCTGCGGGGCATCGAAGAAGGAGAAAATAAAGGAAAATACTGCCGCCACGTACTGAAAACCGATCAATTACCGAGATAATGAAAAGAGGCCGTCATGTATGATATTTACGCACTCGCCCGCGGCCCGCTTGCCTGGGGCGCCTTTATTATTTTTTTCG
>SLJY01000032.1 GCA_007134875.1 Desulfobacterales bacterium | reverse complement strand
GTTTTCACATTCGAATATGTCCGCGCCGGACGCGCGGATTTCAGAAGTCATAACGGGCCTCCAGGGCTTTTTTCAGCGTTACCTGGTCCACGTACTTGAGCTCGCCCCCCATGGGTACGCCCGAGGCGATCCGCGTGATTTTAACGGTGAAGGGCTTGAGTTGGTTCGTGATGTACGTTGCCGTCGCCTCGCCCTCGATATTGGTGGCCGTGGCAACGATCACCTCGCGGACGGTGCCTTTCGATACCTTTTTCACGAGTTCTGCGACCCGGATGTCGGCCGGGCCGATGCCGTCCATGGGCGAGAGCAGTCCCTGCAGGACATGGTAAACGCCTTGGAAGGCACTTGATTTTTCAATGGCGGCAAGGTCTGCGGGGCTTTCAACCACGCATACGACGCCGGCATCTCTTTCCGGGTCCCTGCATATCCGGCATCGCTGCCCATCGCTTAATGCAAAGCAGCTGGAGCAGATGCTGACCTGATCCTTGAGCTCCGAAATATGTTTCGCGAGCATGGCGACCTCTGCATCCGGCGCCTGCAGAATATGCATGGCCAGCCGCTCGGCCGATTTTGTGCCGATCCCCGGCAGCCGGGACAGGCTGCGGATCAGTCGGTTCATGGATTCCGGATAGTGCTGCATGAGTATCCCGGTCGACGGCGTCTCCGGGCGAAGCCTTGACGCTTCGCTCCGGCTGCCATATAATTATGACGGCTTCGTAAAAAGCCAACTACCTGCGCCTGCCCACGATTTCTCAGAATTTGACATGCGGTAAGTACGCTGCATTCGAAGGGGCCCGGCAAGCCTTGACGGCTTTGTAAAAAGTCCAACACCTGCGTTACGCGGAATTTCTCAGAACTTCACGTACGCCAAGTACTCTGTATTCTTCGAAATCGCGCAAACCTTGATATTGAACTTTTTACAGAGCCGTTAGATCGTGACTTTTTGCAAGCGCATCAATTATGCGTGCGTTTTAGATAACGAAACAGCGATTCTACATCAAGCCCGGGATGTTCATGCCGCCGGTCAGCTTGCTCATTTCCTCGTTCACCATGGCCTGGGACCGGGAAAGCGCTTCGTTGACCGCAGCCACGATCAGGTCCTGAAGCATTTCCACGTCCTCCGGGTCCACGACCTCTTTTTCGACCTGGATGGATACGACCTGCTGCTTCCCGTTGGCAACCACTTTTACCATTCCGCCGCCGGCGGTTGCTTCCACTGTTTTGTCGCCCATTTCCTCCTGCAGTTTTGCCATTTTGGTCTGCAGCTGCTGGGCCTGCTTCATCATTTTGTTCATATTTTTCATGGGTATAATCCTCCTATGACACTTTGATATCGTAGATTTTTGCGTTAAACGTTTTCAGCGTCGCCTCCACAAAGGGGTGGGTCCTGCCCTCGTGCTCAAGTCGCCGGCGGTTTTTCGGGGATCCGGCTGCGGGCTTTTTTTCCTTGACCTCAATGGCCACGCTGACTTGCCGGCTGAAAAAATCCTTGCAGTGTTTTTCCAGTGCCGAAAGGTTCTTTTTCGACTTCAGCAGATTCGCTCTGGGGTTATCGGCGTCGATTGCGAAGGAGACCCGGTCAGGCGGTTCGAAATGGAAGCTGCACTCGGAAATGCATGCCTTCAGTGCGGGGGATTTGCTGCATATCCACTCACGCAGCCGTTTCAGGATCTCGTCGGTGCTCATCTGATCGATCCGGGCGGCGTCGCCGGCCGGATTATCCGGGCCGTCCGATTGATGCGCGTCTCCCGGGGAGTCGGGCCGTCCTTGCGCACGTGCGTTTCCGGTTGCATCCGGCGCGGGGTCGGGTTGGCTTTTCCGGGACTGTTCCATCGCATCCCTTGCATTCAGCGTATCCCGTGCATCGGGTGCAGCCTGCGTGTCCGGTGCAGCCTGTGTGTCCGGGGTTTCGGCAGGGACGAGGGGCGGCGCGTCGGCGGTGTTTTTGGATAGGGCTTCCGGACGGCTTCGCAATGTTTGGTAATCCGCCTTGTTTTCCCCGGTGGTATTTCCCCCTTCCGGAATGCCGGTTCGAAGGCTTTCCAGTTTTTCAATGAGTTCGTCAAAGGAAAAAGCCGGTTTGACCTGCATCATCCGGAAAAATGTCATTTCGAGCGCTGTTTTGGGTGATACCGACTGCCGGATGCGCCATTCCTCTTCAAACAGGATGGTGACGAGCTGGTAGAGATACGGCTGGGTGACGTGTTCCAGCTGCCCGGCCATATTCCGGATTTCATGGGATGTAATATCCGGCAGTTCGGCTTCCACCCCGCGGGACTTGACCACCAGCAGGTTGCGGAAATGGCCGATCAGTTCCGTGTAAAATTTCACAAGGTGGCGGCCCTGGCGGTAGAGCAGCTCGCAGATGTCCAGCACGGCGGCCAGGTTTCCGGAAAATACCGCCGCCGATACATCGAACAAAACGTCGCGGTCTATGACGCCCAAAATGTCGATGATCGTATCGTCGGCAACGGTTTTATCCGAGCAGGTGACGATCTGGTCGAGCAGGCTCAGGCCGTCCCGTATGCTTCCGTCCGCTTCCCGCGCGATCATGGCAAGGCCCTTGTCCCCGATTTCGATTCCTTCGCCCCGGCAGATTGTTTTCATGTGGCCGGCGATGGCGTCGATGCCGACCCGCCGTAAATCGTGGCGCTGGATACGCGACAGGATCGTGATGGGAATCTTGTGGACCTCGGTGGTGGCGAAAAGAAACAAAACGTGCGCAGGGGGCTCCTCCAGAATTTTCAGAAGCGCGTTGAATGCCGCGTCCGAAAGCATGTGGACTTCATCGATGATGTAGATTTTACGCGGGCTGTGGGCGGGCATGTATTTCGCGTTTTCACGCAGCTCACGGACGTTTTCGACCCGGTTGTTAGAGGCCCCGTCGATTTCGATGACATCGATGGCGTTTCCGCCCGTGATTTCATTGCAGGAACGGCAAAGGTTGCAGGGGGTTGCCGTGGGTCCTTCGGCGCAGTTGACGCACTTGGCCAGGATCCGGGCGATGGTGGTTTTGCCCGTTCCGCGGGGCCCGGCAAACAGGATGGCGTGGGCCAGTCTTCCGGACGTCAGGGCACTGGCGAGCGTCCGCGTGACATGGGCCTGCTCGACGACCTCTTCAAATGTCTGCGGTCTGTATTTGCGGGCGAATACCAGATATGCCATGCTTCTTTGTTCCCAAGCGCTTGTTCGGGCGTTGTATTCGGGCGGCCATCTTTCCCCTGCCTGCGCACTGTTTCGGAGGCCTGAACTGTATTTTCCGGGATACCGGGTCGGCGGACGCCGGCAATGCAATCGGGGGAAAAAGGCGGGCTGAAAAACCGGCCGAACCGGGCGAATGCTGCCCGGGCTCATTTTCGGCTGTGGATTTAAAAATAAAAATGGCGGAGAGAGAGG
>SLJY01000075.1 GCA_007134875.1 Desulfobacterales bacterium | reverse complement strand
GCTTAATGCCATTGATATCGCCATAGACAATGCCACACGCTTGCAGACCCGAAAAGCAGACCTGCTGATTGCCCCGGAATTATCTGCGTATAACCGCACTGACCGAGAACGTATTCCGGAGTTGATTCGGAAAGGTCATGCAGCGGCCCGGAAGTCCTTATCAAGCATGGGAGCATGAAATCTTGAGCCAAGGCATAGCGATACAACGTTCAATAAGCATTTGATATTTAAAAACTATTAAATCAAATGAATGGGGACGGCAATGGTTGAATACACAACGCTGGTCTTCACTGGCGGCTTCCGGTGTTTTTTGTTTGAAATACGGCAGCAGGCCTTGCTGTCATGCGTTCCGCCCCTGTACGCATTTCCTGCCTTGTCGGGGATGCCCGGGTGCCAGACCGGAACCGACGGCAGAAACCGCGCGAAATACTATTGAAGATTGCAATGTTCCTGTTAAAGTGAACCGGATATGCGGTCTACCATCGTTTACGACAATACCAGCCGACAGGAAAACCTTGCGGCGGACTGGGGGTTTTCGTGCCTCGTGGAGGCCCACGGCAAAACCATCCTCTTTGATACGGGCGCGCGAGCGGATATCCTCGGGCAGAACATGAAAGCGCTCCGCATCGATCCTTCCCGGATCGATGCGGTATTTATCTCCCATGACCACTGGGATCATACCGGCGGACTTTTTGCCGTTATGAAAATTGGCCGGATGAGCGTTTACGTGCCCGGCTCTTTCCGGTCCATGCCGGATCTGTACGGCCTGCGCCGCATTGCCGGTCCGGCGGAAATTTTTGATAACATCTTCTCCACGGGAGAGCTCAAGGCCATCGAGCATTCCCTGGTGATCCGGCAGGAAGAGGGGGTGGTTGTGGTTGCGGGATGCTCCCACCCGGGAGTCGGCGAAATTCTTGAAGCCGCATCCGCTTTCGGAAACGTTACCACCCTCATCGGCGGATTCCACGGATTCGACGACTTTGGGCAAATTGCCGGCCTTTCATGCATATGCCCCACCCATTGCACCCGGCATGTCGACCGCATCGCGGCCATGTACAAGAAGCAATATGTCTCCGGCGGCGCCGGCCGGGTCCTTGAGATCTGATTCCTCACGGCCGTGGAAATTGAATGGACTCTATCCTGACACCTCCGGCCATGGGACAGCGCATTCGCCGACAGGCAGGGAAGTGTAACGCCCCATCGACAGGCCTGCAACGGTCCGTTGCAGGCCGTTGTGCAGGCCCTGAGGCAGTTTTCCGGGCTATCCGTACATCGATTCCAATTCATTCCGGAATTGCCTGACTACTTCTTTCCGCTTAAGCTTCATGGTTTGCGTGAGCGTACCGTTTTCCACGGAAAAATCCTCCCTGAGAAAAAAGAAGCGCTTTGGAATTTCATAGCCCCGGAAATTTTTTCTCAATAATTGGGTAATCTCGTTTTCGATCATCTCCGTAAATTCCCTGTTTGCCAGAAGGTCGTCGGGATTGCCGGACACATCGTTTTTTTCAGCCCAGCGCGCGGCTGTTTCAAAATCGGGAACCACCAGGCAGACGTTGTACGGCTTTCCATCGCCGTAGATCGTTACGTTGGCGACCTGCGGCAGAAGCTTGATTTCTTCTTCCAGAACTGCGGGAAATACGTATTTGCCGTTGGAGAGCTTGTACTGTTCCTTGATCCGGCCGGTAATCCACAAAAACCCGTATTCATCGAAAAGCCCCCGGTCGCCGGTGCGGAAGCCACCGTCAGGCATTATAACCTCGGCGGTTTCTTCCGGCTTGTTGTGATACCCTTTCATCACATTCGGACCGTATACAACGATCTCACCATCACTGGCGTCTTCTTCGACGATCGATTGATCGATTACAACCTTCTGCCCCTCCAGGACCTTCCCAACGCTTCCAATCCGCCAGGCATTGCTGCAGTTCATGGTTACGGCAGGCGCCGTTTCCGTCAAACCGTAGCAGTCGTAAATGGGGATTCCGATGTCAAGGAAAAACAATGCGATCTCCTTGTTCATGGCGGCACTGGCGGTTAGCGCACCGGTCACTCGGCCGCCCATGGCTTCCCGGACCTTGGAAAATACCATCTTGTCCATAAGTGCATGCTGCACGTTGACGATAGCGGAGGATTTTCCCTGCTGGGCCAGTTCGTTTTTTTGCCGGGCAATCCGGCAGGCCTTATCGAACAGTTTTTTCTTCATGCCGCCGGCTTCACTCATCTTTGCCTGGATGCCGTCATAGATTTTATTGAACACGCGCGGCACGGCAACCAGATAGGTCGGCTTCACCCGCTGAAGATCTTCTCCGAGGGTTGTCACATCTCTCATGAAGCCAAGGGAGCCGCCGAAGTGTATCCAGTTGTTGAGCTCGCCGGAAAAGGCATACGAATGCGCCCAGGGAAGCATGGACAGGCCGACTTGCTTTTCCGTCAATTCCGGGTAAATGCGGTTTCCCGCCCTCACGCAGTAAGTGATGTTCCCGTGCGAAAGAAGCACGCCTTTGGGTGCGCCGGTCGTCCCGGAGGTGTAGATCAAAACGGCTATGTCATCGTGATGGGGAATGATCGGTTCCACCGGGTTGTCGGCGCCCGCTTTCTCCAGCGCCGCCAGGCTTTTTTCACCCTGGTCCCCCATAATGTATATCTTCTCAAGGGTGGAGATTTCCTCCTGAAAGTCTTTCACCTTTTCATAAATCTCCGGCGAAGATACCAGCAGGAATTTGATGCTGCTGTCCTTGACAATGTATTTCCAGGTACCGATCAGCTCTTTTTCGTACATGGGTATATACCGGGCATTCCGCCCATAGGTCGCGAATGCCAGGACCGCCCATTCGGGCCGGTTGCCCGATATGATGCCGACCGCATCCCCCGCCCCGATATCCAGCTGCGCCAGCCCGCCCCGGACATTGTCTATGCGCCTGCCGATTTCACCGTACGAAAGGGCATCCAGCGCCCCCTGATCGTTGTGCACCCAAAACAACACATTGTCCCTGAATTTTTTTTCACTTTCACCCCACCATTCAACCAGGTTATCCGGTTTTTCATACGTCCACATAATCTTCTCCCTTGTAATATTAATACAATCCAACCATTGACGGCTTCGTAGTTTCGGATCTCCGGATCGGCTGCAAATATCAGCGCGGATATAGGACTATAAATCAGTGCGACTCATGTGATCCCCGTTTCTGTTCGTGTACAAACAAACTCCGAAGCATGCCATAACGAACCGACAAAATCAACGCATTTGGAATGGAAATCGCCTCTGACCGGATGAAAGCGATGCAGATAATCGATCGATCGGCGATACGTGATGTGACACTGAAACAGCGCCTTATAAAACCCCCCGGCTGTTATGAGCGTATGATCAAATCGTTGTAAGCAGGAAAAGCCCGCATTTCAATTATTGATCCGTTTTGTATTTTATGGCATTGATAGTGACGCATTCAACCCAAACAAAAATCTTTTACCGGGAATTGTTGTTTTGCCGCGATCTGTATTGACAGAACTTTCCGTTAAAGTTAAAAATAAATATTGATGATCTTGTAAAAAGTCTCGATCCGACGGCTTTGTAAAAAGTTCAAGATCAAGGCTTGCGCGATTTCGAAGAATGCAGTGTACTTGGCGTACGTGTATGTTTACAAGGCGTAAGCCGCAAATTCTGAGAAATCGCGCGTAACGCAGATATTGGACTTTTTACGAAGCCGTCAATATTGGCTGGTTCCAAAAAACCCTCCCACGGCGTTACGGCAGGACAGCCGTCCGGAACCCGGCACAGCGTTGATATGCCTCCGGGATCGGAAAACTGCTTTGCCGGAGCGCCACTTCCGGAATACCTGAAAAACAAAAAAAGAGCGGAAAAAGCCAACCCGGGCACAAAGATCCTGGTGCGCATCGATCAATAAAGGGAAAAGGGGAAAAAGGAGAAAGGAAACCAAGGTGTATAAAATTTTAACCGGCGCCACGCTGATTGACGGCAACGGCAGCCGCATTGAAGACTCCGTGCTGGTATTTAGGGATAAGCACATAGAGGCGGCCGGAAAGCGTGAAGATGCGCGGATTCCGGAACACGCAAGACATTACGATCTTTCGGGAAAATTCATTCTGCCCGGATTGATCGACACCCATATACATCTGGACCTGCACGGCATGCCGGATACCATTCATGAAAGCATGGTTGAAGACAAGCTGCGGACCATACGGGCCGCCATAGAAATGGGCAATACCGTCCGCGCCGGATTTACCACTGTGCGCAACGCAGGTTCGGCCAACTACATCGATATTGCGGTCAAAAAGGCAATTGAAGAAAAACTGATCGTGGGCCCTAGGATCCTGGCCAGCGGCAAAATCATCTGCATGCTGACGGCAGGCAGTGACTATTTCAAGGGATTGTACCGTGAGGCCGACGGAGTGGATGAAAACCGGAAGGCCGCCAGAGAGCAGATAAAAGAAGGGGCGGATTTTCTCAAAGTCATGGCTACCGGGGCGATCATGAATCCCGGGGGCGTCCCCGGCGCACCGCACCTCGACGTTGAGGAAATCCGGGCGGTAGTCGAAGAAGGCGAAAAGGTGGGCATTCACACAGCAGCCCATGCCCATGGGGCCGAAGGCATTAAAAATGCCATCCGCGCCGGCGTGCGCACCATAGAACACGGCACTCTTGCAGACTCCGAGGCATTGAAAATAATGGCGGACCACGGCATCTTTCTGACCTCTACGCTGAGCTCCAATTTCTGGATGCTTGATGGGCGCGGAAAAAACGGTCTGCCTCAATTTATGGCGGAAAAAGCCGAGGAAGTAGCCAGGCTCCGACGGGAAAACCTGCACCGGGCTGTTGAAGCCGGGGTTATGGTGGTTCTGGGCACAGATGCGGGCACTCCCTATAATTACCACGGCAAAAACGCCATGGAACTCAAGCAGTACGTGGAGCTGGGGCTCATGGATGAAATGGGTGCAATCACAGCGGCCACCCGCACCGCAGCAGACGCCATCGGCATGCTCGATCAGGTCGGTACCCTGGAGCCCGGCAAATTCGCCGATTGCATCGTATTAAGTAAAGACCCCTTGGATGATATCACCTGCCTTCAGTCCCAGGAAAACTTTCACCTCGTTTTTAAGGACGGCCAGGTTGTACGGGGCAAGATCGATACCAACCAATGGACAAGCGAATCGCCTCTGAGTCTGGTCTGACAATCAGTATCAGAAGCACGCATTTCGTTCTTTCCAACTACCCGCAAAAACAGCAGAAGCTTTACGCGCTCCTTCGCCTTGGGCGAAGGACTGAATTGTCATTTAACCCTCTGTTGACAGGGCGGTAGAAAAAGGGAATCCCGCATGGACCGAAAACAAAGAATATTGTTTCTCTGCGATGCCAGTGATGTAGAAGAAGTGGAGGACAGTTTTGCCGGGCAGTCCGCCTACGAACTAAGCATTGAAACAACAGAAAAGATATTAAGCTTTGGGGTACGCGAATACCTTTACCAGACCGTGGAACGTATCAACCACCACCCGGAAATTTACGACGGCGTCGTGGGCACCCACGATTCCTCGGCCGTGTTTGCAGCCATAATTGCCGAAAAAACAGGAAAAAGGTTTGCATCGGTTCAAAGCATCATCTGCTGCCAGAACAAATATCTCTGCCGCCGGATACAGCGGGCATGCATCCCCGGCCATACGCCGGACTTCTGCCTGGCCCTGGACTACTTGAGAAACCCGGATCGACTGCGGGCCCCTTTTTTCATAAAACCGGTTAGGGCCAATATCTCCTTTGGCACCCACCGGATCGAGACCCCGCAGCAGCTTGAATTTTACATAGGCTCCGAGAGCATGGATATCGCCCGCTTCAACCAGTATTACCTTGAAGCCATTGGAAGTTATTCCGAGCACTACAACGCCATTAACATGGCCACCTGCAACAGTTTTCTTTGTGAAGATTTGATTGAAGGCAACCAGGTCACGGTTGACGGCTATATTTTCGAGGGCGAGGTAACTTGCTTCGGGGTCACCAAAGCCGTGTTTCATCCGCAAACCAACAGTTTCAGCCACCACGAATTCCCTTATGAACTGTCCGCCGGGCTTCATTCGGCCATTACGTCGGCTTTAAGCCGGCTTATACCCGAAACCGGACTTAACAACAGCTTTTTCAATGTGGAACTGAGGATAGATGAAACAGCCGAGACCTTTAAAATAATTGAGGTCAACAGCCGCATTGCCTTCCAGTTTGCGAGGACCATCGAGGCGGTAACCGGTATATCCCCCCTTTACATGCTGTGTGATGTGGCGGTGGGCAGGCGCCCTGCCCTGACCCCGAAAACCGAACATTTGTTTAATTACTGCTACAACTTCGAACTTCATCGTTTTTCTGATGCTAAAATTCTGCAGACTCCCACCAAAAGCGTTTTTGATGAAATAGCACTGAAATACCCGGAAGTCCGCATAAGAAATCTGATTCATGAAAATGTCAATTTGTCGGATTTCAAGCACAACCCGGAAAGTTTCCGCTACTGCATACTCGATGTGCCTGGAAACAGCCGTGAAGAGATAATGTCAAAATACGAGGATGTGACGGCGCTGCTTTCCTATAAATTCGCTACGCCGGATAAAAATCGCCGTAGCGGTGAATCAGCCGGACAGCCTGCGGAACAAATCATTGGAAGAGGCTACGAGCTCAATTTTCAACCGGGGGTGGAGGCCGGTGAACGTAAACAATTATGAAAAAACGCCTGACAATCGATTACCGATTGTATTTACCCTGCGCCTTCTTTCATGATTCTTTTGCGTGAACTATCGTGAAAGGAGGCTCATGGTGGATAAAGGACAAACTGTTTTCTCCCGGAATCATCCGGGTACTGAAATAAACTCAAGGAGACAGAACACAAAAACCGGAAGGTAAAACCGCTTTTATCACCGGCGAGGCCGAGGGGATCATCACACTGGTCGCGCGCTGTCTTCTGGTGCTGGCCATGCATCATCCGTAAAATGACGCGCGACTGGACTGGTTTGAACGCGGCAATACCGCAGCAAACCGACGAATAACAAAAAATATCCGATACGTTAGGAATTTGGCTGCATAGAACCCATGGGATTCGTGCACAGCCGCTGCCCTACTACGTGGAAAAGGGCGGGGTATATCTGAAAGACGCCGCCGTGGTCGCAGGGCAGGGCGGCGTGGGGAAAAACAACCTGCTGCTGGATCGAAGATGGGGACCCAGAGTCCGGCTTCGTGCGGTATTGATCGAAGAAAGCAGCCCGGCCGGCCGCCGGAAGATTTCCTGCCCCGCCAGGACTGTGCCATGCCCTGCCGAAAAGCGACCCCTGAGAATGCGTTCGCCCTTGGGCAATATGACCGTCCGACCTGTATCCAAGGCCTCGATTCCGACCATGCCCATCCTAAGCCACGATTGACCCGCTCGGGCCCTGGGCGAGCAATCTTGCCACAACTTTATTGCCATACCGGGGAACGCAGGCTTTTTTTCGAGAAACAAATAAAGAACAGGAACTTGCAGCTACACGTGTTTTTTGGCTTTTTAACCGACACATTACATTGCAAGGGGGTTAATTCGACCCTATATTTCTAAAGAACAAAAACCCCTTTGTTGTTAATCTTCAGGTTCAGCCTGGTTATAAACGCCATAAAAGAGGTGCTCCCATGCAAAAAATTATTTTCACAAACATTGTCACCGCTGTTTTTATTGCGGCATTACTTGCTGCAGGCGCCCATGCCGCTTCCCTTACCGATGAAAAAATAAGAAACTTTATTGCGAGCTGGGACGAAATCCAGGAAATCGGTGAAGAATACGACGACCTGGATGAGCTTGACGAAGAAGCCGGCATTTATGAAAACGGGTCAATGGCGGCTATTCCCGAACGCCCCATGTCGCATGCCATTGAAAAAATGAGGGGACATGAGATCTACAACAAGGTAGACAGCACGGTTCAGGGCTACGGCTTTTCGGAAATCAATGAATGGGGGGAAGTCGGCGATCGCGTTATAAAAGCTTTCTTTTCCCTGCAAATTGAGGAAGACTCCCATGAAATGAGGGCTGAAATGGAGCAGGCCATGCGAGAGATCGAGGAAAGCCCCATGCCTGATGCGCAAAAAGAGCAGATTAAACAGCGAATACGAAGCCAGGTGGAAGCTGTCGAAGCAATGGCGGACGCACCTGAAGGAGACATCGAGGCGGTGCGCCCGCATATGGATAAACTGCGCCGGGAACTGGAATAGAATCTAAGGTTTGGCTATATACATTGCGTAAATTTTAATACAGCCCGGAAAAGACAGGAGGCTTAGCGGTGTATATTGAATACATGGAATTGACGGATTAACTTTATACAAGCATGGGCTATTCATCGTACCAATGGGTGAAAAACGATGACACTCCGCCCTGCCAATCGCTAATGCAAGTATTCATTTTTTAAGGATCTGACCGGGAAGCGATTCCTTATGAGCGGCCTATGAAAGAGCAGCAATACTATCGGAAAATTATTGATCGACTTAAAAACTGCTACCAGTTCAGTCACCATTTTATCGCAACCGGCGAAGCGCTCGCAGCGGAAACCCGCGATCCGATATTCCCCTCTGTTGCAGCCGGTTTGGAGCAGTTGGAAGAATTCACAGTGGCACGGGGTCTTGAGATCCACCTGCCAGTGGTAGGGGAAAAGTCGCAGGCGGTGCTGATGCCCCTGGATATAGAAATTTTTCTGGGGGCTGACCAGCACCGGCTCTACACAGAGAAAGAAGAACAGAAACAACTGTTTCAGCAGGTGATCCCCTTGATGGATTTTGTGCAAGACGTCTTCCGCTCCAGAGGAATGCCGTATCTCCTGGATTACACGCCGTCCGGAGGGCATATCCTTTTCCAGAACGTCCTGGAGTACCGGGCTACGGAAGAAGTGCGAGAAATCGGCTTTGTGGAAGAAGATCTGGTCCGGGCGTGCAATTACATCGACCCCGGTGATATCCGGCGCTGTCACGGGGTATCAATAGATGCGGCCCGCGTCTTCAGTGGACTGGGCAGGCTTGCGGAATATCTGGCCCTGCTGGCCATGAAAGCCTTCCGGGATAATGAAAACCGGGGCTTTTTGCCGGTGACCATCTCAGATAGTTCCGAGCACTGCGTCAACTTCGATAATACCTGGAGCGAAGGGCCGCCCTACCTGCGTGCCATCCGGAGTCCCTTCAGTCTTCACAAGAAGAACCATGAAAAATACGGCAACCGGCACCAGCCGCCTCTCGTAGACGTCATCGGGGCGTACTTTGACGGATATCAGGCAACCGAAACCAGGGATATCGATTTGATCCTGAACTGCATGTGGGACCTGGAAAAAGCGGCAGCACACGCACAGAATTTTTCCGGTTTCATCCCCTGCTCAAATGCAACCATGATTAATTTTGTCAGGGAATACAAGGCATCGGATTTGTATTTGTTCCACCAGGATTTCGATCGCCAGCAGGACCTTGCCCGGGGCCGCGCCCTGGACTCTGCGAAAAACGAGCCCCACATTCCCGACTGGACGCGCGAAATCCTGGAGTCTCCCAACCCGTCGGCGCTTCAGCCGGCCAAGCTCATCGGGTTTATCCACGATTTCCTTATTCATGCCGGGTGGCAGCCCAAACATATAGCAAACATCCTACGAGACCTGTATCAGAACCCGGATTTCAACTGGACCCAAGATTTTTTCAAGCATCCGGCAGAAGAAAAGGCGAATTTCTGGGCGCGTACCTATAGCGCGGTTGCCCTCTGGAAGACAGGCAGGCTTCATGTATGAGCATTACAGAAAAATGAAAGCTTACTGATTTTCAAGTGCAAATTCGACCACGGCTTGCATCACATCCTCGGGCACCCGATTCTTGTTAGGTGCCGCAAATGATAACAGCCTTGCAGTACCAACTTCTCCCTGATGTAGTTCTTCTCTTTCGCTTCGGGGTGGTGCTTTTTATCGTGGGTGGCCTTCTCATTGTTGTCGCAGGAATGATGTGGTCACCAACGGTGTGATCTGCGAACGCGGTCGCCTTTGGGCTGCGCCGATCCTATCGGCCGCATTATCGACGAGGAGCAGATGGAGTCAAATGAAATGATTCCGCAGTCCCAGCGTGCAAAGCATCTGGAGGCGGACCGGTATCCATTCTTCGATTTTCCGGGATGGGAAAAAATTTGAAGGCAAACCGCCGCCTTCCACGTGAATACATGCATCCGGCAAATGCGGACAGAACCTGAGTTGCCCATGCCAGGGATGTGTTTGACGCTATGATTACCGGCAGGCCATATCCGGTAAAATCGGCAATTTCCATAGCCAGCAATCCTGTTATGTCTCTGCCCAATTCGCATAAAACCCGCGATGAATTAAAGGCCCGATCCTGTGGTAACCCTTAACCCGGAAACCGCGGCGTCGCTTGGGCGCAATCAAGATGACCGGGTCAGGGTTGAAACCGCGCACGGAGGCATCCTTGGAAGAATTCAGGGATTAACAAGCAACCCTTCATGTCGGAAGAATTCCTAAAGGAAGGTTTAAATGCGAGTTGTATTTATTTCCGCCAATACAGAGCAGATCAACATGCCGGTGCTGCCCATCGGGATGGCCAGGGTGGCGGCGGCAACCGAGAAGAACGGCCACGAGATAAAGATTCTAAACCTTATGCGCCCCGAGCACGTTCATCTTTCCTTGGATGATGCCCTGCTCTCCTTCAAGCCGGATGTTATCGGTATATCCGTGCGCAACATCGACGATCAAAACAGGGAGTCCCCTCATTTTCTTCTGCCCCCGGTTAAACGGGTCGTGCAGGAATGCCGGCGCTTGAGCCAGGCACCCTTGGTTTTGGGTGGCCCGGGTTATAGCATATTCCCGGAGGCGGTTATGGAGTATTTGCAGGCGGATTTTGGTATTTGCGGGGAAGGAGAGCATGCACTACCGCTTCTGTTAGACCTAATTCATCAAGATCCGACCCCCTCAGATATTCCCGGACTCGTGCTGCCCCGGGAAAGGGAGAAACCCAACCCCAAACGCATCCGGAACCTGGATGACTATCCATTGCCTCAACCTGATAGACACCTGGATATCCCTGGTGATACAAGCCGGGAAGAGATTTGGGTGCCCTTCCAGACCAGGCGAGGATGCCCACTGTACTGTAGTTATTGCTCCACCCCGTTCATTGAGGGCGATTTTATTCGCCGCCAGTCCGTTTATTCGGCGCTGGATAATCTCCGGGCCTTTGCAGCAGCCGGATATAAACGGTTTTTCTTCGTGGACAACACGTTCAATCTGCCTCCCTCCTACGCGGAAGCACTTTGCGATGCCGTGATCCGGGAGGAACTGGATATTTCCTGGCAATGCATTATTTATCCCACCCCTATCCATCCGCGGCTGGCGGAGAAAATGGCCCGGGCCGGGTGCGTGGGTGCGGCGTTGGGGTTTGAAAGCGGCAGCCCTGTGATTCTGAAAGCAATGAGAAAGCGGTTCTCACCCCTGGACGTTCAGCAGGCGGCTCAATCGCTCGGGGCTCAAAGGATATCACGCAGGGGTTTCCTGTTGCTTGGCGGACCGGACGAAACCAGGGATACTGTTCAGCAAAGCATTGAGTTCGCTGACAAACTAGAACTGGAATCCATGCAGGTTACCGCCGGAGTACGTATTTATCCGCATACCGCCCTGGCCGAAAAGGCTATAGCCCGGGGATTCCTGGGTCCGGACCAGAATCTTTTGCATCCGGTTTTTTATTTGGAGCCGGAGCTGGATGGCTGGCTGCAGGCGAAAACAGCCCGGGTGGTAGAGGAAAGGGAGAACTGGCAATTGTAGAGGCCTGACGGATGAATCAGACCGGACAGAATATCGATTATGCATCACTTTTCTCCACCAACTTGTAGATAGTGAGGCAAAAAACATTACACGACAATTCGCCTCGATGACGCTTGCAGAAAAATAGCAACGATTTTTACAAGGGGTTACCACGATGCGAAAACCGGCTGCCAGACTGGTCGGCTTAGTTTTCTTGATCGGCATTTGTTACCTGGTCGCCTGGACCGGCGCACTTGTCTCGCCGGACATTGCACCCTCCGAATCGTTTTTCGCAATTGGTTCCAATATTCTATGCGTGAACTGAATTTGCTCCGGCATTTTTGATATAGAGGGTCGCTCGGTTCAAGGATTCCTTGGATAAAAACACCCGGAAAATGCATCTTCAGGGAAGATGTCGCCGATATTATAAAAACCGCAAAGGAATATATTGAAGACGGCAGAATTTATTACGGCTCCGTTCAATTTGATTTCTAAAATCAAAGCCTGAAACCATGTGACGGCCCTGGACACATCGCCCGGGATGATTGACGTATTCGAGAAAAATACCAAATCAAGCGGCCATGGCAACATCAATTGGGATATATCCCATAAATATCAGGCAGGCATCTCGGAGGGAATGGCAACCATTTAAACGCTGCTGTGCTAAAGTGTTATCCGCGATCAATCTCCGAATAAACGATGTCTAGTATCGCATTCCGTATCGTTATGAGTGCTTACTACACGGCAACCTGAAGCTTTTTTAATTGTAAGTCTCAGAAAATCCTGTTAGATTTTACTGGTCTATAAATTGGTGACAACAGGCGTATGTCTTATCATCAGCAGTTAAGGATTCAACAGATGACAGAAGAAAACGTACTCAATACCGTGTTGAAATCGGATGAATTGCCAACATTGACGGCTGTTGCCTCCCAACTCATAGCCCTTACTTCCAAGGAGGATGCAACCCCTACCGATATTGCCGATCTAATCTCCAAAGATATCGGTATCTCTGCAAAGATATTAGTAACTTCTCAATAAGCCGACGGCAACGCAATGCGATAGCACAATGCGTAGTCACCTATAAAGCGAGTTTGTATTTGATAGGATCTTTGTCTTTACAAAAAAAGGAGGATCAGCCCGGTT
>SLJY01000003.1 GCA_007134875.1 Desulfobacterales bacterium | reverse complement strand
GGCTTGCCGACCGGGCGAACAATTTCGCCAAAACCGACGGGACCGTATTGATCACGGGAGAAAGCGGAACAGGCAAGGAGCTGTTCGCTCAAAGCATCCACAACAACAGCAAACGATGCGGGGAAGCGTTTGTTGCAATCAACTGCGCATCACTGCCTGCCAACCTGCTGGAAAGCGAGCTGTTCGGATACAACGAGGGAGCTTTCACCGGGGCCAAAAAAGGCGGAAAAGCCGGGCTTTTCGAAATTGCACACAAGGGCACGCTCTTTTTGGACGAAATACTCGAATTGCCACTTTCCCTGCAGGCGCTGCTGCTACGGGTGCTGCAGGAAAAAACCGTCCGGAGGATCGGCGGCGAAAAACTGATACCCGTTGATGTGCGCATTATCGCCTCAGCAAACAAAAATTTATCAGAGGCGGTTGAAAGCGCGCATTTCCGGAGCGATTTATATTTCAGGCTAAACGAACTGGCGCTTCACATACCGCCCCTGAGAAGCAGGAAAAAGGATCTGCCAATGCTGGTTGGCCATTTTCTCAAAAAACACCAGCAGTTCTCTGAAGACCCCTTAACGGAAAAAACAGACGGAAAAAACCCATCGCAGAACACGACCGAGGTCATTTTGAGCGAACCAAACATCAACCGACTTAAAAACTATTCATGGCCCGGCAATGTGAGAGAACTGGAAAACTTTGTAAAACGCTACCTTCTGCTTGCCAGCAGCGACGGGGAAAGCCCGGAATTGATCCTGGACGAGCTTCTGGAGGAAAGCATCGCCTCATACTATCAGCCGAATCGAGTCGCCGACGCGACGCCGGAACAAACACATTCCGTCCGGGGCTATCCGCCTTCCGTTGAAGAGGGCTTTATCCCCGTAAAAATCGGCCCTCTGAGGGAAATGGAAAAAAACATCATTCACGAGGTATACAAAAATCATAAATACAAAAAAGAAGACTTGGCGGATCTGTTGGGAATCAGCCGGACGACGTTGTGGAAAAAGCTGAAAGCCGCTCCACGGGAAATTCAGTAAAAGATCCCTTTCCCATCCCGCTTTCTTCGTTTTTGTTCAGATGACCCCCTTTGCCTTGAGATCCGCCAGATCTTCCGGGCTGTATCCAAACCCCTGCAACACCTCTTCGGTGTGCTCACCAAGCATGGGCGGATGCAGACTGTACCGGGGCGGCGTCAGCGACAACTTAACCGGGTTTCCAAGAACCTTGATTTTACCCGCTTTGGGATGATCCATCTCCACCACCATCTTGCGATGCTTCGTCTGGGGGTGGTTCACAACCTCGGAGATGTTGTTTACCGGACCGCATGGAATGCGCGCGGGCTGAAGTATTTCAACCCATTCATCGGCCGTTTTGGTGAGAAAAAGCGCTTCCAGCATATCGTTTAGCTCATCACGATTTTCCACACGCTTTGCATTGGTGGAAAACTTCGGATCGTCGACAATATCCAGCCGCAGAACCTCGCAGAAACGACGCCATATGTTATCATTTCCAACGGCAAGGATAAAATAACGGTCTTTTGCCATAAACGCCTGGTAGGGAACGATATTGGGATGACCGGAACCCATTCGTGTCGGGTTTTTTCCGGACAGAAAGTAGTTGGTCGCCATATAGGTCATCCAGGAGACTTCCGTGTCCAAAAGGGAAATATCTATATACTGACCTTTGCCGGTCGTGTTCCGGGTCATGAGTGCGGACATGATACCGATCACGGCGTACATTCCGGCGCCGATGTCCACCAGGGCCACCCCGATGCGTATTGGCTGCCCGTCCTTTTCACCGGTAATGGACATCAGCCCGCCAACACCCTGCATTAAAAGGTCATATGCGGGAAAATCCCTGTAGGGACCGTCCTGGCCGAAACCGGAAAGGGAACAATAGATTATCTCCGGGTTGACCTTGCGTATCGCTTCATAATCCACACCCAGGCGCTGTACGGTACCCGGCAGAAAATTTTCGATCATTACATCGCACTGCCTGGCCATATCCAGCAAAATCTTTTGGCCTTCCTCGCTTTTCAGGTTCAGTGTAATGCTTTTTTTATTGCGGTTGGTACTCAGATAGTACGCGCTTTCTCCTTCCACATAAGGAGGCCCCCATGATCGGGTCTCATCCCCCACGCCTGGGATCTCCACCTTGATCACCTCGGCTCCCAGATCACCTAAAATCATGGTACAATATGGCCCCGTTAATACACGGGATATATCCAGCACCTTTACTCCCTCGAGCGGCAGACTCATTATTCACCCCCTATGGTATTCAATGGTTCCTGTATAAAAAACGGCTTGATCTTCGCAGCCATATAATTAAGCCGCACTCCCATTCTACGGGAAACGAGGTTTCCCAAGCGCCCCGCATTATAAAAAAGGCGGCTCGCCCTTCTCCGACCACCCTCTGTGGCGGTAGTACTCCTGCAGCATGATATCCATATCCGCTTCCGATATGTTCTGGCCGGACTCCGGCAACACATGGCTATGGAAATGCTTGGGCAGTTTATCATCCTCGAAAGTCATCCCTTCCCGAATATTGAACCGCCGAACGTTATCCTTGATTTTTTTGGCTGCTGTTCGCAACCCGGATGTATCCATTTCCGTGCCCGTAACACATCGAATCATTTCCAGAAGCTGATCCCATTGATACATATCCCTGAAAAAGCGGCACAAAATCATGCAATCAAAGATGGTCAGGCGGTCCTCCCATTCCACAAACATTTCCGCTTTCCCGGCAATCTGATTCCTGTCAATCATTCCCGACAGTTCGGGTTTATAAAACGTTGCCCGGAGGTGGCATGCACCGCGGTCGCTTGTACCATAGGCAAGCCCCATGCCCTTCAGAACGCGCGGATCGTAGCCTGCGGGCTCCAACCCCTTTACATGCACGGCCTGTTCCGTCATGTTCATATACTCGGCAGCGTAGCGGATCCCTTCGGATAAAACGGCGCCGATACCCCGACGATACGCAATCTTTTCCAGAAGCACGGCAATTCCGTCGACATCGCCGTAATCAATCGACTCGTCCACTTTTCCCTGCAAAGACGCCTCAATAGTCAGGGCCGCCAGGTTCCCCGCGGTCATGGTATCGAGCCCCAGCCTGTCGCAAATATCATTGAGATAGATAATCTCTTCTATATCCGTGACCTCGCATAGTCCCCCGAACGCATAAATCGTCTCATATTCGGGCCCTTCCAGCTGGAGTCCCTTGTGCCGGCCTTCCTTGATGGTGGACAGCCGTCCGCAGGCCATGAAACAATACAAGCAGGCCTTTGGCTTCACGTCGCATTGCCGGTGAAGGGCGGGTGCGTTGATCCGGTCCCGGTGTTCGGCCTGCCCCTTCTGCCAATACCGTGTCGGAAATCCCTGCGCATCGTTCATAATATCGACCAGCATAGGCGTGCCCATTGTTTTGTACGCATGCGCCCCTTTATCGGTTTTTGACAACCGGACCATTTCTTTATTGAAGTGTTTCAGGGCTTCCGGATTGGCTACCTGTTTTTTCTTTGTTCCCCAGAATGCGATTCCTTTAATATTTTTGGACCCCATAACGGCACCCACGCCTGTACGGCCGGCCGAGCGCCAGTAATCATTTTCGATCACGGCGAATTTCACCTGGTTTTCACCGGACGGCCCGATGGCTATAACGCCGCACTTCTTTGCTTCGGGACGATTTTCGTTAACCCATGCTTTGATCCGATCTTCCGTCGTATAGGTTTCAAGTCCCCGGAGATCGTCCGCCGGGTGAAAAATCGCTTTCTCATCACAGATTTCGATCCATACAGGGGTTTCGGCTCTGCCATGCAAAATAAAGGCGTCATAACCGGTATCTGCCATCCGTTCCGCCACGGTACCCCCCGAATACGACTCTGAGTAATAGCCTGTTTGAGGGGATTTAGTAAAAACGCCATACCGGCAGGAGCCCCACACACCCGTACCCGAAAGCGGTCCGGTGGTAAAAATAAGGTTGTTTTCCGGGGATAGGGCATCCACGCCTGCGGGATTGTTTTCCAGCAGCAGGTGAATGGCAAGCCCCTTGCCGCCGAATACGGTTCTCAGAAACGTATCCGGGATCTCCTTCACAGTAAAAGACTGCTGCGCAAGGTCCAGTTCCATCATCTTATTGTAATACCCATGCATAATTCACTCCTCTTCCACCACCTGACCATACGTTTTTCTGTCAAGCAGGGAATATTGCTCTAAAAAAAACATGCCCTTCGCCGGAAATACGGACACCAGGCAACCCAATACGCAATAATGATGGCAAACGCCTATCTCTTGCGCAATCGCACAGTCAGTACAGGCGCGCTCGCTTTGCTCATCACCTTCCTTGTGGTCGAACCGATGAGTTCCTGCATGAAACCATGTCCGTGCAGCCCCATCACAATCAGGTCGGTTTTGCGGCTTTCCGCCGTTTCAAGGATGACTTTATCCACGGGGTGGCCGAACAGGACAAGCACTTCATCCGTTTTACAATCCGGGCCCCCCCTGCCCGATTTGATGTCTTCTGCAAAATGCATCAATCCCTCCATCACCGCGACATTATCGCGCCGCTTATCGGAAATGGAAGTCTGAACATCAGCGGCATGGCGCGTTTTTATCGCTTCCCACTGATCTTTTCCGATGATCCCTTCCATAAAGAGCCTGACCTGGTTGTATTGAAAATCTTCCATCACGTGCAAGATGGTCAGGGTGGCATCGTATTTGTTCGCCAGGCTGGCGGCATACGAAAATACCTGATGGGATGTATCGGAAAGATCCGTTGTGTATAAAATATTTTTAATTTCGATATCTTTGGGTTGCATGTCGTTCGATCGTCCATGAATTGAAAGGATAATTGTCTTTGTCCAAAAAGCGGCGCTCGTCTTATCCCCTGTTTTGCCACGGAAGGTCCTTTTTACCCGAGAACGCGGGGCAGCCAGAGAGCAAGTTGGGGGAACAGCAGCACGAGGATCAACCCGATCGCCTGGAGCGCAACAAACGGCCCCACGGATTTATAAATATCACCCATTGAAATCTCCGGCGGGACCACCCCTTTCATGTAGAACAGGACGAAGCCGAACGGCGGCGTCAGGTAAGCCATCTGCATATTCAGGATAAAAAGAATCCCGTACCACAACGGGTCAAAGCCCAGTGCCGTTACGATGGGCACATAAAGGGGAGCGGTGATCATGATAATGGGCAGATCATCCATGAGCATGCCCAATAAAAAAAGGCTGAGCATCATCATGATGATCACGGTATAGGGATTGAGGCCGAAAGATTCAATCATACGGGTCAGAACTGCCGCTAGTCCCAGGGTATTGATTACTGCGGAAAATGACAACACCCCGATAATGATCCACAGGACCATGCTGCCAAGCACGGCGGTGCGATAGATCGACCCCGTAAACACGTCCCAGGTCATCTTCCCATGGATAATGACGATCAAAAAAGCGACCAGGGCGCCCAGGGCAGCGGCTTCCGTGGGTGTGGCCAGGCCGAAGAACACCGTACCCATTATGCTTAATATGAGCAGTATCGGCAAAATGAGATTTTTCACCGCCAGCAGCTTTTCCGACCAGGTGGCCCGTTCCTCCTTGGGAATGGCCGGGCAGAGATCAGGCTGAATTGCACTGCGTATAAAAATATAAATAATGTATAACCCGGCCAGCATGGCCCCGGGAACAACGCCGCCCATAAACATCTGGCCTACGGAAATGCCGGTTACGGAACAGTATACGATCATGGTCACACTGGGCGGAATCAGAAACCCCAGCGCCCCGCCCCCGGAGATACAGCCAATGGCAATATTGCGGCTGTAGCCCCGCTTCAGCATGGCCGGAAGGGCGATCAATCCCATGGTAACCGTGGCCGCTCCCACAATACCGACGATTGCCGCGATAATGACACACACCAGAACGGTGCCAACGGCCAGGCCGCCCCGCAGGGGTCCGAGCCATTTATAAATGAACTCGAACATATCGTCGGCAATACCGGATTTATCCAGCAGATTGCCGATCATTATAAAAAGCGGGATTGCAATGAGTATCTCATCCGTGAACGTCTCGAAAATCCCATTGGGCAGGACAAGCAGCCGCTGGGGGCCCAGGAGAATGTAAAAGAAGGAAACACCGACAGCCCCCAAAACAAAGGCGATAGGTGCACCAAATGCGAAAAAAAGGAACATCAGGCACAGAAACATCAGCAGGACGATGAGAATCGGGCTCATGAGGCACCCACTTCGTTTGTTCTGGTCAATTTAACGAGCGCCTCGCAAATATTGGCGATTGCCTGCAGGATAAACAGGACAGCGCTCAGGGGAATGCAGAATTTGACGGGCCACACGGGCGGCCCCCATACCGTATGCGATGTCTGGCCAATGCTGTATGAATACATTGCGTATCGCATCCCGATGAGAAAGACCACGACAAAAAAGAATATGACGATCAGATTGTTGATCATATCGGCAATTGTTTTTTTTCTCCCGGAGTATCTGGCGTACAAAATATCAACGTTAACGTGATCGCCGCGCGAAAGCAGCCAGGGGCCGGTCAGGGCAAGGTAAAATGCCAGGAGAAAGCCGGCGAGTTCATGCGCCCATATGGTTGGGGAATTAAAACCATACCGTGCAATGACTTCATAGCTCAGCACACACATGAACCCGATCAGGAAAAACGACGCCGCTTTGCCCAAAAAGGTACTCATGGCGGTTATAAATTGAGAAATCTTTTGAAGAACGTGCATGCGGATCCCTTTGTTATGGAATTCAGTTACACCCACATTGCCTTGGAACCGGTTACAGGGGAGGGAAGCGGTATGCGCCATCCCCTGTAACCGGCTGTCGTTTTTAAATCACTATCAAATGAACTTATCTTAACTTATCTTTCGATGGAATATCCTTCATACGCCAGGTTTTCGTAGACCATTTCCATGAACCGGGCAGTGGCCTCGTCAGCTTCAGCGATTTCATCCCAGGTTGCGTAGGAGGCTTCCCGGATTTCCTGAATCGCCTCGTCCGACAAGGAAATAGCTTCAACGCCGGCTTCTTCCATGTCCTGCATAGCGGTCTTGGTCATGCCCATGAACATCCGGGTAAAATGCAGGGATGCTTTCTGGGCCGCTGTTTCAAAAGCGGCCTGCATTTCTTCCGGCATTGCGTCCCACTGACTCTTGTTCACCAGTATCTCAAGGGTCTGGGCGCTGGAAAAATCCTGGGTCACCAGGTAGCTGGCAACTTCCTGCAGGTTCTGCAGGTGGTTTTCCGCATGACTGCCACTGATCGTGGCATCAATGGTCCCCCTGGCCATGGCCTGGTAGATCTCGGCAAACGGAATAAAGGTGGCCCCCACCCCAACGTTGCTCAGCATTCTTGCCATGTTTCCTGCGGCCCGGATTTTCAAAGCTTTCATATCCTCCAGACTGCTGACCGGTCGCTTTGAAATCATGGCATAACCAGGCCATACCGCGGGGGCAAGGTAATACACGTTTCGGGTTGCATATTGCTCGCGCAGAAAATCCAAGGCGCCGTGTTCATAATAAAAATTGTACATCTCCCAGATATCCCGGGGGTCTCCCGGAAGGGCGAAACTGGCCGCGCCCACCGGCAGGTCGCCCCCGTGATAGGCCCCGTAGGTAATGGCCATATCCACCGCACCCTGCCCGGTAGCGCTCAGGGTCTGCGCGGACCCGACCATGCCCCCGGGCGGGATCTGCTCGATAACCAATTTTCCGTCCGTCATTTTCTTCACGTCTTCGGCAAGCTGCTCGATGACAATGTATCCGGGGTGGTCTATGGCGTTTACATTCTGGCAGACCAGTCGAAACGTTTTCGCCTGGGCCGGGATGGCCAGCAGGAGACAAACGCCGACCAGGGTCAAAATGGAACAACATTTCGCGACAATGCTTCTTTTCATGATAACATACTCCTCAGTTGTTAGAGTGGATGCTGCATGGAATTGTGTGCTTCTTATCGGCATACAAATCCGTCCGGGGGCAGTCCCCTGGTTTTTCCTGCAGCCACATTGGCTGCTTGATCGCACAAGGTGCGGATCGGAGGGGTTTTACGGAAAGGCCTACGGAAAAATCCCCCTGACCCGCTTCGCTTCCGCCACCCGCTCGATCGCCAGCATATACGCTGCAACGCGCATGTTCACCTTGTGTTTCCGGTGGATATCATAGACTTGCTGGAAAGCCCGGGACATGATGCTCCACAGGGTTTTATTGACATCTTCCTCCGTCCAGAAAAGCTTCTGCGTATTTTGTACCCATTCGAAGTAGGAAACGGTAACCCCGCCCGCATTGGCGAGAATGTCGGGAATCACGAAAACGCCATTGTCATGCAGGATATCGTCGGCAAACGGGCTGGTGGGGCCATTGGCGGCCTCACCGACAATTTTGGCCTGGATCCTGTTCGCGTTTGCCTTGTTCAGCACCCCCTCAAGGGCGGCGGGGACAAGGATATCGCAGGGGAGGCATAGAAGGTCCTCGTTGCTTATAGACTCGGCTTCGATACCCCCCGGCGCGTTCAGTGCCAAAGCCGGTTCATACTGGGGAAGGGCATCAATATCCAGCCCATTGGCATTGTAAACGCCTCCCTTGGATCCGGAAACCGCCAGTATCTTAACGCCAAGCTCGCTCAAAAAATGCGCCGTATAATACCCTACATTCCCGAATCCCTGGATAACCGCTGTTTTTCCATCCAAATCCATACCAAGGGCCCTGGCGGCTTCCTGCAGGGTATACACACACCCCCGTGCGGTTGCCTTGAGCCTCCCCTTGGATCCGCCGATGCATTCCGGCTTTCCGGTAACCACTCCGGGACAGGTATACCCCTTGAATACGCTGTAGGTATCCACGATCCATGCCATGACCTGGGGGTTGGTGTTTACATCCGGTGCGGGGATATCCTTTTCCGGTCCGATGATCGGCGAAATCTCCCAGATAAAACGCCTTGTCATCCTTTCGATCTCTGACTGGGACATGCTGTCGGGATTACACTGCACGCCGCCCTTGGCTCCCCCGTACGGGATGTCTACGACGGCGCATTTCCAGGTCATAAATGCGGCCAGCGCACGGACTTCATCCAGGTCCACACTGGGGTGATAGCGTATGCCCCCCTTGGCCGGGCCCCGCAGGGTATTGTGCTGAACCCGGTATCCGGACAGCAGTTCCGTATGCCCGTCATCAAATCGCAAGGGAAATTTGACGGAAAACTCTCTTCTGGGGTGTTTTATTTTATCCAGGATCCAATCTTCGATATCCAGGTGACTCGCGGCCAGATCGAAGTGCAGATTATGCATTTCGAGGGGGCGTTTTTCATCATAGTCCTTTTTATCAATCATGATCCAATTCCTTGCTTACTTTTATATTCCGGCAAACATGCCGAATACCCGCCTACCTCTCTTAGGTCCTGACCATTCGGATGCCTTCTTCCAGGATCTGCAGCCCCTTTTCCAGCTGCTCATCCGTTGCAACGAAGGGCATGAGCGTACGGATCACATTGCCGAAGGCGCCGCAGGAAAGCACGATCAATCCTTTTTCGAAGCAGTACTGCAATACCTGCCTGGCTTCTTCAGCGGCCGGTTCCTTGCTGTTTCTGTCCCGGACCAACTCAATCCCCAGCATGGGACCCTTCCCCCGCACGTCACCGATAATTTCATACTGTTTCTGCATCTCCTTTAGCCGGCCCTGAAATTTATCTCCCAGTGTTTCGGCCCGCTCAAGCATGCCGTCTTCCAAAAGAATCTCTAAAACCGCCAGTCCGGCACTGCAGGAAACGGGATTGCCGGCAAATGTACCGCCCATCCCCCCAACATGCGGCTTATTCATGATCTCTTCGCTGCCCGTAACGGCGCTAAGCGGCATTCCTCCGGCCAGGCTCTTGCCGAGGGTAATAATATCCGGTTCCACCTGCCAGTGATCGATGGCAAATAACTTGCCGGTTCTGCCCGCACCGCTCTGGACCTCATCAATAATAAGGTGAATGCCGTACTTTTGGCAGATTTGCTTCAGCCTCTGAAAGTATTCCGGCGGCGGGGTGACAAACCCGCCTTCCCCCTGGATAGGTTCGGCCACGACGGCGGCAGTGAGTTCGGGGGCAACATTGGTGATGAAAAACTCTTCGAGGTATTCGGCGCAGGCGATATTGCATTTGGGATAATCCAGGTGAAACGGGCACCGGTAGCAATACGCGTAGGGCATGCGGTATATTTCAGGGGCGAAGGGGCCGAACTTGAACTTGTAGGGTTTAATCTTGCTCGTCATGGACATGGTCAGGAGAGTTCGCCCGTGGAATCCGTTATCAAAACAAATAATTGATGGCCGGCCCGAGGCATAGCGGGAGGCCTTGACCGCATTTTCCACCGCTTCGGCGCCACTGTTAGCGAACATGGTCATCTTGGGAGTGTCACCGGGGGAAAGTTCATTCAGGCGCTCTGCCAGGCGTACATAGGATTCATACATTGACACGTGCCAGCATGAATGGATAAAGTTCTCCGCCTGGTCCTTGATGGCCTGCACCACCTTGGGGTGAGCGTGCCCGACATTGTTGCAGCCGATCCCGCCTGCAAAATCTATAAACTCATTGCCTTCGACATCGGTCATCATTGCGCCCTGGGCTTTTTGAACAAACGCCTGGGTTATATTAAAAGCGGCTTGGGGAACATGCTTTTGCCTTAGCGCCAAAAGCTCTTTATTGGTTTTTTGCATGCCGGATCTCCTTGTTACATTTTTGTTGTTGATCAGTGAATGGTGTTAACAATTTTGTTGGCTGATTCGCTTTTTGGAAAAGGCCAGCCGCACTTTGCCACCACAAAAAAAGGTTTTTCCCTCGTGGGGCCCCTGCACCTGTTCCTTACCGCTGTATTGCATTATCGTTTTCAAAAGGAACTTCTGGCGACTTTTCAGGGCCAGCGATTACAAGAATCCGCCGCATCGAAGTTTACATTTGAATGTAAAAAAGCAAATGGCATGCCATAATCACAATACAATAAATACCCCGGCAACGGGGGAGACAAACAAGCGACTGAGCCAAGCAACCCATCCATCGACTTTTTATGCGGTCCAAAACCATTTCAAAGTGGATGGTCCAGCACTATAAAACCGATCCTTTACGTCGCAAAAAAACGGGCTTCCGGGCCACAAAACTGATTTCCCCGCATTAAACGAGGGCAATCTGTTTTATTCCCACAATTTTCTGAAATAATCGAAACATTGTTTTGAAAAAGAAGAAACGTTTCTGAAAAAACGTTTAAAATGCAAACCTTTGTTTATTTTTTAAACAAAGATGTTTATTATTTTAATGTTATTGACAAGACATCGGGTTCAATGCCTACGGCTCATGAAGCAGAAGCAACCACAGCCTGTCTATTGTTTTTTATCACAAAAAATCAGGCTGTTGTTTTTATCAGGAACCTTCTTTCCGGCAGTCTGTATCCCCAGTCGCCGCACGGTAATCATGTTCGTGCTGCCGGTCTCCCAGAGCGGGTGACCGGCCGTGATGACCACCAGGTCGCCTTTCTTGGCATAGCCGGCGGACAGGACGAATGCCGAGGCGCGGTCGAACATTTCGTCGGTCTCCCCGGTATACCGCACATGGGCGGGGATGCAGCCCCAATACAGGGCAAGTCGCCGTACCGTGCGCTCGTCCGGCGACAGGGCGATGATTCGGGTCCCCGGCCTGAACCGGGCGATCTGGGCGGCGGTGAATCCGCTTTTGGTTGTGGCGATGATGGCTTCCGCGCGGATGTGGCCCGCCAGGATGCAGGACGCATGGGCCACGGACTCGGAAATCCGTGTCTGGAGCATTTCCTGAAACGACCGGTCGAAGGGATAGCTTTCCTGGGCTTTTTCCGCGATGCGCGCCATGTATCCCACGGCCCGGTCCGGAAACTGCCCCATGGCCGTTTCCTCGGAAAGCATAAGCGCATCGGTGCCGTCCAGGACGGCATTGGCCACGTCCGTGGCCTCGGCGCGCGTGGGCCGGGGCGAGTCGACCATGGATCGCAGCATCTGGGTGGCGATGATCACCGGTTTTCCCGCGCGGTTCCCCTTGGCTACCAGCATTTTCTGGGTTCCCGGCACATTTTCCAGGGGGATTTCAATGCCGAGATCGCCCCGGGCGACCATGATGCCGTCGGCCGCCTCGACGATGGCGTCGATGTGGGCGAGCGCCTCGTGCTTTTCGATTTTTGCGATCACCGGCGTACGCGCTTCCCGGGAGCGGATGATTTCCTTGACCCCGTGGATGTCCGCTGCATTCCGGACAAAGGAGAGCGCCACGTAGTCCACCCCCTTCGCCAGGCCGAACAAAAGGTCCTCCCGGTCCTTTTCCGTCAGCAACGGCGCGCGGATGCTGCCCGACGGCAGATTGATCCCTTTATGTGAAGTAAGCCGCCCGCCCGACAGGATCTCGCAGTAAATCTCGGTTTCTTCGATTCCGGTGACCACCAGTTCGATCAGGCCGTCCGCCAGGAGGATGTAGTCTCCCGGGGATACATCCCCGGACAGATGCGGGTAGTTCACCGGGATCCGCTCCCGGCCGCCGGGAAGATCCGGCGCGGCGGTGCTCAAGACGACATGCCCCCCGTTTTCCAGAACAATCCCTTCCGGCGGCTCGATCTTTCCCACCCGGATGCGGGGTCCCTGCAGATCCATGAGAATGGCGACCGGCACCCCGGTTTTCTCCGAAGCCGCCCGGATCATCCGGATCATTCTTTCGTGGGATTCATGGGTTCCATGGGAAAAATTGAGCCGGGCAACGTTCATCCCGTTTTCGATCATCGTCACGAGGATCGCTTCATCCGAACTGGACGGCCCGATGGTACAGATGATTTTTGTTTTTCGCATGGCTGGGCCTCTTGTTTGGGATGCGGATTGTTGAAAAGCGATGCGCTTCCTTCGTCAGCACATCCTATGGAATGGCTGGTAATCGGGGGACATTAATCGGGG
>SLJY01000174.1 GCA_007134875.1 Desulfobacterales bacterium | reverse complement strand
GGACCTTGTCAACCGACTGGAAAAGGGCGAAATCATCGTCATCGATGTCCGGCCCGAACCGGAATACCGGGCGGGACACATTCCCGGCGCCCTGTCGATCCCTGCCGAAGAAATACCATCCCGACTGGCGGAGCTGCCGCCGGAAAAAGAGATCGTCGCCTATTGCCGGGGACCCTACTGCCTCCTGGCGACCCGGGCTGTCGAAGTGCTGCGTGAAAACGGCTATGCAGCCCGGCGGATTCGCGAGGGAATCCCCGAGTGGCGGGCTTTCGGAATGCCGGTGGCAAGCGGCGATCATCAACACGAACCCCTGTAACCTGTTTTATCAACAAGGAAGATCCAATGGCACAAACGACCGAAACGAAAAAAGGCCAATCCTGCACACAGGCCAAATCCATGTACACGAACATACGCCACACCACCCAGTTGTTCGGAATCATCCTGGCGGTGCTGCTGCTGGGCCTGGGTATTTACTACTTCAACATTCTTTTTGTCATCGCCGCACTGGCGACGGCCCTTTTCGCAGGACGGGTTTTTTGCGGCTGGATATGCCCCAACGGCGCATGGCTGGACCATGTGATCCGGCGCATCTCCCCGAACCGGAAAATGCCCGGATTCCTGACCAGTCCATGGTTCGGATACGGGTTCACGGTGGTTTTCCTGGCGATATTCCTCTACCTGCGGGTATTTGTGACAGATGCCCCCTGGACCTGGACGATTCCCATCGGGATGATGGCCGTCCAGATGACAATAGGGACGATTGTTGGGGCAATGTATTATCCACGGGGGTTTTGCGCCCACGTGTGTCCCTGGGGCGTTCTGGGAAAGCTGTTGGGACGCACCGCCCCCTACCAGATGCAGATCCAGGCGAACTGCAAAAGCTGCAGAACGTGTGCAGCAACGTGTCCGCTCGGGGGCATTCTCGATGACGCCATCGACCGGGTAAAGGAAACCGGCCGGCCGGAAACCCTTTCCACCAATTGCATGCGATGCATGAATTGCGCGGGTGCTTGCCCGGCCAATGCCATCCGGTTCGGACCGGCGGAAGTTCAGGCGAACGGAGCCGAAGAGATTTCAGAGCCTGCAAAGGCCGCCAGTCGGCGGGAAAAAGCTACGGCAGAATCGTGATGGGCGTTCCGATTGCCACCGCATCCCATATGACGTCCATCTGATAGTTACTCACCGCAATACAGCCTTCGGTCCAGTTGTACTGCTGCATGACCGGGGCGAGATGGCCGTAGCCGTTGCGCTGGCCGTGAATCATGATATTGCCGCCGGGGTCCAGCCCCCGCTTTGCGGCCCTGGCAATATCCTCTTCATTGGGGTAGGATATACGAATCGATTTGTAGAAGGCCGAATCTTCATTCTTGAAGTCCAGAATGTACGTGCCTTCCGGGGTCCGGTTGTCGCCTTCCCGCTTCTTGTGGCCAATCGGGTTGCCGCCGAAAACAACGGGAAAGGACTTGAACACCTTGCCGTTTTCAACCAGATACAGTCTGGCCTCCGACTTGATGACCAGTACCAGATCCGCTTTGGGGGCGGCAAAAACGGTGCAGGGTATTAAAAGAACAAGCAGAAAGACAATTCGTTTCACGACGTTCCCTGAAAGGCTTTCATATCAAGAGCGGGCGGGGTCGACCGACGGTCGACCGGCGGCAATACTTCTGTATAAACCATTCTAGACCGTCGGGGCAAGGATTTTTATACCTAAACTGAGCGTTTCAAATTTTTAAACCGTAAATGGATCGAAGTCCTTAAAGATTATACTGAATTCGATTTTCTTAATAATTTGAAACGCTCAATTTAGGTTATACGGTCTTTGACAGTGCCGGGATCAGGATTACAATTGAATGAAACAAGGCGGATCAAAACAGAAAAGGAACATTGATGAACGAAGAAAACGCCTGCAGCGACCCCGCAAACGGACAGGAAAGCGGAAGGCCCGTCGGCAAATCCTGTGTCATCGTATCCCAGGTGATGCAACCCTCGGATGCCAATCCGGCAGGCAATGTTCACGGCGGAACGATCATGAAACTGATCGACTCGGCCGCCGGGGTTGTGGCCGTCCGGCATTCCCGGTGCAACGCCGTGACCGCCTCAGTGGATCGCCTGGACTTTCACCACCCCGCATTTATCGGCGACCTGCTGATCCTTTCGGCCAGCCTCAACATGACCGGGAAAACCTCCATGGAAATCGGCGTCCGCGTCATGGCGGAAACCCTCATGAGCGGCGAGCGGCGGCATATCGCCTCGGCTTATCTCACTTACGTGGCTATCGATAAAAACCTGAAACCCCGTATGATCCCGCCGGTCATAGCCGAAACCGACGAGGAAAAACGCCGTAACCGGGAGGCACAGGCCAGGCGGAAGGCGAGGCTTGCTGAAAAACACTTTGAAAGAGAATCCCGGAGCTGAACCGGGCGGAAAACGGTGATGCAGAATCGGGATGCAGGGGAAACGTGCATTAGGATCGATTTCGATTTCGGTTTCGGTTTCGATTAAAGGCAGCAATAAAAGTACAGGAGGTGGATAGTATGTCGCAGCCAGCAACCCGGATCCTGGGACGCGCGGGAAGAGAGATAACCACGCTGGGCCTCGGAGGCCAGGCGTCCATCCAGTGGCCCGGCCCCGGATCCGATCCGGTGGCCATCATCGAAAAGGCCCACAAACTGGGCATCAACTATATGGATACCTCGAATGTCTACGGGCCCAGCCAGAAGCATTTCGGCGAGGCGTTCCGACGACTGGGCATATCGCCTGCGGCTGCGGGCTACGCCCCGGAATCCCGCAAACGGCTCTTCGTGGCCACCAAGACGCATATCCGCACCGCCAGGCGGCCGGAAGGCGAACGCTTCCCAACGGATTTCAGCGAAGGGATGCTCGATGAGTGGAACGTCTCCACGGCCGTGGACGATCTTCGCCGGTCCCTTTCCCTCATGTTCGGCGACGGCCGGGGGGACTACCCGGAAGATGCGTATATAGACGCCGTGCAGATTCACAATATCAACACCCAATCGGAAATCGACATGATATTCGAGGGACTGGACAATCCCTCACCGGAAAGATCCTGGCTGGGAGCCCTTCCGGCCCTGCTCGATTTCCGGGAAGGAACCGACCGGACCGGCCTGAACCCGAAACGGGAAAAACGGATCCGCCACATCGGCATCACCGGGCACTGGAGCACCGCCGCCCTGGTATACGCCATCCGCAAAGACGCTTTCCGCATCATCGACACCCTGCTGGTTACCATCAATCCGGCGGACCACCTGTACATGTCCCACCGGCACAACGCCATCGCCACGGCGGCTGCGGCCGGCATGGGCGTAATCGGCATGAAAGTTTTCGCGGATGCGGCCTATTACCACAAGGGCGCCTATTTTTCCGGAAGCCCGGAGGATGTCTACCATAAAGT
>SLJY01000023.1 GCA_007134875.1 Desulfobacterales bacterium | reverse complement strand
TGCGGATTCACGCGCGTGCCATTGAAACGGGAATCGAGGCCATTCAGGCGGGCTGCCGGATTATTACGGATACGAACATGGTCCTGGCGGGACTTCGCAAAACGGACCTGGAGCGATTCGGATGCCGGTGCGCATGTCTCATGACGGATCCGCAGGTGGCTGCCGCCGCGGAACAAAACGCCACCACCCGCGCCCTGGCCGCGGTGGATGCGGCGGCAGAAATCATGAAAGACGGCATCTACGTGGTGGGAAATGCGCCGACGGCATTGATGCGCCTGCTTTTTCTGGTGGACGAAGGCCGGGCGGCGCCCGCCCTGGTGGTGGGCCTTCCGGTTGGGTTTGTCAATGCCGCCGAATCCAAGGCGGAGCTTGCAGCCTCGGAAATCCCCCATATTACCAATTCCGGCCGGAAAGGCGGGTCCAACGTGGCCGCGGCCGTAATCAACAGCCTGGTCACCCAGGCCACAAAAATCCGACAAGGAAAATGACATGGACAAATCCATCGGTACGCTCTACGGTATCGGCGTAGGCCCCGGCGACCCGGACCATATCACGCTCAAGGCGGTAAAGGCGCTTTCGAAGGTGGATGTGATCTACACGGCCTCCTCCACCAAGAACAACCACAGCCTGGCGGTGCGGATCGCGGCCCCCCATATCCCGGAAAACACGCCCGTGCACCGCATCGCCTTTCCCATGTGCAAAGACAGGGACGTGTTGGAAGCATCATGGGAGGAAAACGCCCGCATTGTCGCAGAAACGCTGAAATCCGGAAAGGACGCGGCGTTTATCACCCTCGGGGACTGTCTCACCTATTCCACCTACGGGTATCTCTCCCGGCAGATGAAAAGAATCCTTCCCGGCGCAAAACTTGTCGCCGTTCCGGGGATTACCGCCTACCAGGCGGCGGCCGCCCGGGTCAACCGGCAGCTCGTGGAAGGCGAGGAATCCCTCGTGATCCTTTCCGGGGTGAAGGGTGGGGACCGGTTCCGGAAGGTTGCGGAAGGCACCGAAAATGCGGTATTCATGAAAGCCTACAAGAATGTGGCAGACATCCGCAGCGCCCTGGAAGAAAACGGCTTTAGCGGTAATGCCGTGGGCGTGAAGAGCTGCGGGCTGCCCGAAGAAAAACTGATCGAAAACCTGTCGGATTTCGACCAGACGCCGCCGGACTACTGGACGTTAATTTTATCCGGAAAAAGAAAAGAATAAACGATCTTGATGCGAAAGCAGAAGCCGAAATACAAACGCCTTGCCGTGTCGTTGGCGGTATCCGTGCTCATGGCGGCCACGGGTATTCTGCTGATCGACGCCATGGACATGGAAACGGCGGCCGACCGGATCGTTTTGCCGCTGGCCCGCCTGTGCGTCTTTATCGTGGTTGGCCTGGCAGCCGCCCAGGTGCTGGAAGCAAAGGGCTGGACCCGGCAGCTCGGTTTTATCGCGCGTCCCATGTTCTCTTATGCCAACCTGGGAGAGCGTTGCAGCGCGACGTTTTCCACGGCGTTTTTTTCAGGGGTTTCAGCCAATGCCATGCTGGTCGATTTTCACCGGGAAGGAAAGATCACGAAACAGCAGATGTTTCTGACCAATTTCATCAACCAGCTCCCGGCCTTTTTCCTGCACCTGCCCACCACGTTCTTCGTGGTGGTCTCCATTACGAAAACCGCGGGGCTTATGTATTTCGGCCTCACTTTTGCCGCGGTGGTGCTGCGGACAATCCTTTTCGTCCTCTACGGCCGGTTTTTCGTGCGGAGGCAGCCTGCTGAAGGCGAAAACGAGCCCGCGGACAGCCGGCGGGAAAACGGCCGTCAGCAGGAGACCAACAACGTGCTGGAGGCGTTGAAAACGAGACTTCCGAACCGGTACGCGGGCATTTTATTCTACGTGGTTCCCATTTACGTTGCGATCAGCCTGCTGACGGCCATGGGGGCGTTCGATTATCTGCGCGATGCCATGGCCGGTCGGCTGGCGGTGGATTTCGTGCCGGTGGAGGCACTGTCGGTGGTCATCCTCAGCTTTGTAGCGGAGTTCACATCCGGGTTTGCGGCGGCCGGCGCCCTTCTCGACCAGGGGGTCATCACTGTAAAGGAAACCGTCCTGGCGCTGATCGCCGGAAATATCCTGGCTTTTCCCGTTCGCGCGCTCCGGCATCAGATTCCCCGATACATGGGCATTTTCTCGCCCAAAACGGGCTTGCAGCTGCTTCTGCTCGGTCAGTTTTTCCGGGTGGCGAGCCTCATCGTCGTTGCGGTGGTTTATTATGCAGCGGCCTAAAAGAGATACTTAAAATGACCCGGCAAGGTAAAAAAAAACAACTCCGCTCCGGGTTTACCACGGGGGCAGCCGCGGCCGCGGCAGCACGTGCTGCCGTTTTGCTGCTGTCAAGCGGCAGCGCGCCGGCAAGCGTGCCCATCCGCCTGTTGACCGACC
Source organism: Desulfobacterales bacterium (assembly GCA_007134875.1). Taxonomy (GTDB): domain Bacteria; phylum Desulfobacterota; class Desulfobacteria; order Desulfobacterales; family Desulfosalsimonadaceae; genus B1SED10-16. Next base: position 10,524 of record SLJY01000023.1, on the reverse strand, counting down.
GGTGGATCATGATACCGGTTCACGATGCAAGGGCCGGGAGCGGTGAAAACGGGATGCAATACGCCGAGTGCACGGTCATAAAAGATGCGGGCGACGATCCGGACGTCACCAACCGCGCGGAAATCGGGACCATGGTGCAGTTTGCGGGAAAGTCATGCGAAATAACGATTTGCGGCGGAAAGGGCGTTGGTAGAATCACCCGGCCCGGACTGGAGCTTCCCCCCGGCGAGCCGGCCATAAATCCCGGACCCCGGGCGATGATCCGGGAAGCCGTGGATCTTGCGCGGCAAGCGGCTGAAATCCAAGACGGCGTGCGCGTGGAGGTGTTCGTTCCGGACGGTGAAGCGATTGCCCGCCGAACCCTGAACGCACGCCTGGGAATCGAGGGCGGCATATCGATCCTTGGAACCACGGGCGTGGTAACCCCCATGTCCCACGAAGCTTACATTGCAACCATCGAATCGGGCCTCTCCGTTGCCAGGGCCTGCGGCACCGACACCGCGGTGCTGACAACCGGCCGCAGAAGCGAACGGCACGCCCAAAAGCTGATTTCCGGCCTGCCGGAGGCCGCGTTCGTCCAGATGGGGGATTTCTTCGGGCGGTCCATGGAAATCGCCGGAGAAAAGGCATTTGCAAACGTTGTCCTGGCCGTATTTTTCGGCAAGGCGGTCAAAATGGCATGCGGACACCGGCACACCCATGCGGCAACCGCGCGGCTCTCCCTTGAGCACCTGGGAAAACTGGCCCAGGCAGCCTGCGGCGATGCGGCATTGGCCCGCTGGATTCCAACGGCCAACACGGCCCGAGAGGCCTTTTTCCGGATCCGGGAGGCCTGCCCGCAGCTCCTTGAAGACGTGGCGGGACAGGTGGCTGTCAATGCGCGGGGATTTTCGAAAGAGCTGCTTGCAGTGCAGGTTGTTCTGCTGGATTTTGACGGAAACGCCGTGTCGGATGTTCGTTTGCCGGCCGGGGGTAGATAGAGGTCCATTCATAGTTTTTTTCGGGATCGCTATCGGGATCGGGATCGATTTTTTATTTTTTTACTTCCGACCCCGATAGCGATCCCGATCCCGATAGTTATAGCGATTGAGGAGACGAGGAAAATGAATACCGTTCATGTTATCGGCGTGGGGCTAGGATATTCCGATCTCACGCAGAAGCACCATGACATCATTTCACGGGCCGATGTCCTGGCCGGGGGGAAAAGACACCTTTCATGGTTTCGGAAACACCCGGCCCGAAAGCGGGAAATCACGGCACCGGTTGACGATGTGATCAGCGATATCCGCTCCTGGATGACGAATCGACAGGTGGTGGTTCTTGCCAGCGGGGACCCGCTTTTTTACGGCATCGGGGAAACGTTGGCCGACCGTATCGGGACGGAGCGGGTACGGATTCATCCCAATGTTTCGGTCATGGCCGAAGCCTTTGCCCGGATCGGGCGGACATGGAAGGATGCCGCCGTAGTGAGCCTCCATGGCAGAAAGCAAAACACCGAAAAGCTCGTGTCGGCCATCGACCGGGGCGGACCGGTTTTCGTTTTCACAGATCCGGCCAACACGCCGGAGACCATCGCCCGGATCGCTTTGGATCGCCATGCCTCCGGTATACGGATCTGCGTGGCCGAGCGGCTTGGAGAACCGGAGGAACGGATCCGATGGCTTCAGCGGGCAGAGGATGCGGCAGACTGCATGGAGCCCAACGCCGTGATCCTGCTGCCGGAAACCATCAGGAAAAGCGGTGCCGCAGCCCCTGGAAACCACGACGACGCATTTGTTCATGACAAGGGGATGATCACCAAGCAGGATGTGCGGGCCGTATCCCTTTCCCGGCTCGGCCTGACGGCCGGCAGCGTGCTGTGGGACCTTGGCGCAGGCAGCGGATCCGTGGGGATCGAGGCGGCGGCCGTACTGACAAACGGCCGGGTGGCCGCAGTCGAGAAAGATCCGGACCGCGTGGCCGCCATCCGCGAAAACATCCGCCGCTTCGGGGCGGACAACGTGGCGGTTTATCACCTTAACCTTCCGGAGGGGATGGATAACCTCCCCGACCCGGACCGCGTCTTCGCGGGCGGCGGAGGGAAAAACCTGCCCGAAATCCTCGGCAAAGCGGCCGAACGCCTCAAGTCCGGCGGCCGCATCGTCGTCAACGCCGTGGTGATGGAAACCTTGGCTGCCGCCCGGGCCGCACTGGAACAAGCGGGTATGTCCTGCGACGTGCTGAGCGTCCAGGTGAATAAGGGAAAACCAATGCCCGGAGGCATCCGCTTTTGCGCGGACAATCCCGTGTTCGTGCTGTGCGCCCTGAAGCCGGGCGAAAACCGGGATGCGGCTGAATCCGGGGAAGAAAGCGCCCCCCCCCCTGTCCGGTTCGTTGGAGCTGGCCCCGGAGATCCGGCGTTGATCACCGTGAAGGGGCAAAAGGCGCTCCGGGAGGCGGATCTTGTCGTCTATGCGGGATCTTTGGTACCTGAAGCCGTTCTGGCCTGGGCCAACCCGTCGGCCGAGCGCAAAAGCAGCGCCGGGCTGCACCTGGAGGCAATCACGGACCTGATGGCCGCGGCTTACCGGGAAAAAAAGCGCGTTGTCCGGCTCCATTCCGGCGACCCGTCGCTCTACGGCGCCATAGCAGAACAGATGAACCGCCTGGAAGAAAAAAAGGTCCCCTTTTCCGTAATACCCGGGGTAACATCCGCATTCGCCGCTGCAGCGGCGCTTTTGACGGAGTATACCGTGCCGGAAAAAACCCAGACGCTTATCCTCACGCGCGCGGCCGGACGGACGCCGGTTCCGGAATCCGAAGACCTGAAAAGCCTGGCGGCCCACGGCGCTGCCATGGTCATCTACCTGTCCGCCGGACTGGCGGATCGGGTGGAAACGGATTTGTGCCATGGGTACGGCCGGGATGCCCCGGTTGCGGTCGTTCACCGCGCATCCCGGCCGGATCAGCTTATTTTCCGGACCACCGCCGGAAACCTTGCAAAGACCCTTTCGGAAAACGACATCCGCTCCACCGCGCTGATCATTGCAGGGCCGGCCCTGGACGAAAACCGCGGGATTGAAAACGCATCGAAGCTCTACGACCGATCGTTTTCCCACGGGTGCAGAAAGGCCGACCAATGAAAGACGCAAGACGATCGATTGCCATCTGGGCGCTGACACCGGACGGGGCACGCATCGCGCAAATCATTGCGCACCGGTTTCGCGGGGCATCCGTTTTCACCGGACGGGCCGTAAACCGGCCGCCGGAAGGGGCGGTCTCTTTTTCCTCCCTTGCGGATGCGGTGGCAGCCGAATTCACGCGTTTCGAGGCCCATGTTTTTATCATGGCCGCCGGCATCGCCGTCCGCATAATCGCCCCGCACATCAAAACCAAGCAAACCGACCCGGCCGTGGTGGCAATCGATGACGCCGGACACTTTGCCGTAAGCCTTCTTTCCGGACACACCGGAGGCGCAAACCATCTGGCCGGTTTGGTGGCCAGGTGCACCGGCGCCATGCCCGTGATCACCACGGCCACGGACAATGCGGGCGTACCGGCCATCGACGCGCTGGTCAAAAGCCAAGGGTTATTCATGGAAAACCCGGAGGCGGTGAAAGCCGTATCCATGGCATTTCTCACTGGCTCCAAGGTATGGATCCACGATCCGCGAAAGATCCTGGCAAGCGACGTGGAAGCCTTCTGCGAACCGGTTGACCGGTCCTTTGGCTCCGTGGCCGATGCGGCCGCATCGGGCATTGCCGGCATCTTTATCGATCCCGCAGAAGTTGATCTTCCGGATACGGTGCTGATCGTCCGGCCCCGGACCCTGGGGGTTGGCGCCGGCTGCAACCGGAATACGCCCGCATGGGAACTGATCTGCGCTGTACAGGCGGTCTTCGACCAGTACGGCCTGTCGGTCGCCAGCATCGACTGCTTTGCCACGATCGAGGAAAAAACCCGGGAACCCGGCATGATCGAAATGGCTGACTATTACGGCCGTCCCCTCAGGGGATACCCGAAAGAAGAACTGGCAGCGGTCCGAAACCTCGAAAGCCCATCAAAGATGGTGCATAAACACATGGGAGTTGAAAGCGTATGCGAAGCAGCGGCGATGATCCAGGCAAAAGCCCCATCCCTTCTGATACCCAAGCAGAAAACAAAAAACACGACCGTGGCCGTGGCGGAAAAACCCTGTACATAACGGGAATCGGTCCGGGCGGAATCCATCACATGACCGCCCGTGCAAGGGCCGCCATCGAAGAGGCGGACAGCCTTTTCGGCTATACCACCTATATCGACCTGATCCGGCCCCTTGCTTCCGGCAAAACCGTGGTTTCAACGGGCATGCAAAAGGAGGTGGATCGGGTCTGGCAGGCGATCCGGGCGGCCGATGCAGGGGGGACCTGCGCGCTGGTCTGCAGCGGGGATCCGGGCGTTTACGCCATGGCCGGCCTGGTCTTCGAGCTTTGCCGGGAAAATGGAATCTCCGCCGGGGGCGGCCCGCAGGAGCTGCGCATCGAGGTGATCCCGGGCGTGCCAGCCCTGTGCGCAGGCGCCGCACTGCTGGGCGCGCCCCTCATGCACGATTTTGCATCCATCAGCCTGAGCGATTTACTAACCCCGTGGGAAATGATTGAAAAGCGCATCGTTTCCGCCGCGATGGGCGACTTCGTCATCGCCTTCTATAACCCCAAAAGCAAAAAGCGAACCTGGCAGCTGGATGCGGCCCGAAACATTCTTCTGGCACACCGGTCAAAGGATACCCCCGTGGGGCTAGTCACCGCAGCGATGCGGGAAGACCAGGGCATTCACCTATCCACACTGGAAACCCTGGATGCCGGAATGGTGGGCATGCAGGCCATCGTCTTCGTGGGAAACAGCACGACCTTTATCCATGAAAACAGGATGATCACCCCCCGGGGCTATGAAAGCCGGTACAACCTGAAGCAGGAACGGGTCAATGATTGAGTGCGCCGTGATCCTTGCCACTGCTTTCGTGCTCGACCTGGTTCTGGGCGATCCCATGTACCGCCTGCACCCGGTCCGGCTCATGGGGCACCAGATCGCATGGCTTGAAAAACGCCTGTTTCATACCGGACTGTCCGGCTTCGGCGGCGGCCTGGTGCTGGCCTCGGGGACAGTGGCCTGCACGCTTGGCGTATTCGGCCTCTTTGTCTGGCTGTGGTATGTATTTCCTGCAGGGGGCATCGCAGGATTTATCTTTCTTGTGTATTCATGCACCGGGTTCATGGACCTATTCTCCCACGCGCTGCCCATCCGGTCGGCGCTGGCTGCGGATAATACCAAAAACGCCCGCATGCTTTTGCAGCGGATCGTGGGGCGGGATGCATCCAGACTTGATGAAGAGGGGATTGCGCGCGCGGCGGTGGAGAGCGTTGCGGAAAACTTCGTGGATGGTTTTTTGGCGGTTGTCTTCTGGTTTGCCGCCGGCGCCCTGGCCGCCCTTGCAGCGGGGCTCCCGCCCGCGCCGACTGCCGCGGGCTTTGCCATCGCCTACCGGGCGATCAATACGCTGGATGCCATGGTGGGATACAAAAATATACGCTATGAGCGGTTCGGCACGGCATCCGCAAGGGCCGACGACATGTTGAACTTCATCCCGGCGCGTCTTTCGATGCCGGTCATCGCCGCCGCCGCCCTTGCTTGCAGAATGGATGTGCGCGGATGCCTTCGGATCGGCATAAGCGACCGCCTCAAACACGTATCCCCCAATGCGGGCCACGCAGAGAGCTGCGTTGCCGGAGCCCTGAGCATCCGCTTGGGCGGACCGGTGCGATATCCGGGAAAAACCGTAGACAAACCGTGGATGGGCGACGGGACGGGAGATATCTCGCCCGGCCATATCCTGGATGCCTGCCGACTGGTATTCTTCGCCGGGTTCATCTGGGTGCTTTTCATTCTTTTCGTTCTTGCGGTGGCTGCATAGAAGGCTGCAACCTAAGCTCAGCTTCGGGGCAAAAAAACGCCGAACTGTCCGAGCCAAAGGAGCAATGCTTTTATTGCAGAAGGAGGATCCGTCCCGCGAACACGCCGCCCAGGTCAATGAAACATTCATCTCAGTCAGAAAGGATGCCGGCCGGAAAACCGCCGGCAATGCCGATGAAGCAGCCCCCGGATCCGACGCTTTCATCGCCCTGGTATCCCCCAACGGGAACCTGGTACATGATCGGCTGGGAATATGCACTCTCAATATCAGGTCCCCCGGCCGGATTTTCCCTGTAAGAAGTGGCTGCAAAGTAGTAGGCCTGCCCCTCATCAAGGTCTTTAATTGTGCAGGTTTCACGGTCCGGTCCTGTCACTTTTTTCACCCAGGCGCTTTCAAAATCGGACTCATCCCGGAAATCCTCCGCTTCGATATAATAAATTTTATATCCATGGATCATTTTTGAATCGGGTGGATCCCATGCAAGCCGCACCTCGGCTGCATGGGCGACGGGGGCGAAAAGAACTCCCGTTGACAGGGACAAAAAAAATGCGCAAAGGGGAAAAAGTGCTGCGGCAAGCATTGTCTTATTAAAAAACAGGCTCATTATACCATCCGAAATCAGGGAGGCGGAACGGGCTGTAAGCCCCGCTTCAGGGCTTCCTCCTAAAGCAACCTTTCCTTCGGGTCAGGAAATGGAACTGCATTTACCAACAAGACAACACGAATTATATACCCTTTACCCCGAGAAAAATCAACCTGGTTCTTAAGCGGTTACGGGCCGCCGCTTTTCAAAAAACCATGGACAACCAAAAGAAATAATGCTTTTTTATATATTAAAAGCTGTACAATCATGCTGCAATGATTTCCAATTGTGATAACATTCTACGGGAACGAATAAAAATATTGATTCTTTCCTCTCTGTCGGGCAAAAATACCTAACGGATCATTATTGACGCGTTTTATTAAGCCGTCATCTTTGACGGCTTTGTAAAAAGTCCAAAATCTGCTTTACGCGCGATTTCTCAGAATTTGCGGCTTACGCCTTGTAAACATACACGTACGCCAAGTACCCTGCATTCTTCATAATCGCGCAAGCCTTGATCTTGAACTTTTTACAAAGCCGTCGGATCGCGACTTTTTACGAGATCATCATCTTCATCGATCTGTATTTCTGACTAAACAAGGCATCAAGGGAGGTAAATATGACGAACAATGTGGTTGTGGCCCTTTCATGCGGCACGGATAACCCGAACCGGAGTACGCGGGCCTTTTTCCTGGCCATGGTGGCACACAAGGAAGGAAAAAATGTGAGTATTTTTCTGCTCGATGAAGCGGTTTACCTGGCAAAGGACGGGCTGGTGGAAAATATCAAGGCGGCCACCGGGGATGCGGCGGACGATCATATGAGCTACCTTCAGGCCCATGGGGTACCGGTACTGGTCTGCAAACCGTGCGCCGATTCACGGCGGATTGCCGAGTCCGATCTGATTGAAGGCTCCCGCATGGCGACAGCCGTCGAACTGATCAACCTTTCCTGCGACGGGGCGGTCATCAGCCTTTAGAAAAAAACACCATCCGGCCGGTAGTTGGAAAGTGTATTGTCTGTTTGAATTGTTTCCGCTGCCGGCCTATCCGCCGTACACCTTATCCAGTTTCCGCCGGAGTTCGTCTTTCACCGGTTCGGCCTGCCTGTAAATGGCGGCGGCCTTGTGAAAGTCAAGCACTCGGATGCCGGCAACCGGGGGCTGCAGGTAGATATCCGGCTCCTGTTTTTCCCGCATGGCCTTGAGCACGTTGGCCTGCATGATGTCAAAGGTGTTGAAAACCAGATCCAGATAGCCGGGTTTGCCGTTATCCGCGGGCTTCCGGGTGCCCGTGACATCGACCGCAATGGTGATGTCCGCCCTGTCCATGATCAGGTCGTAGGGTACGGGATTGACCATGCCGCCGTCCACCAGGAGCCGGTCGTCAAATTCCACCGGCGGAAACACGCCCGGCAGCGCGGCGCTGGCCATAATGGGCGGAATCAGCGGACCACTGTCGAACACAACCAGCCCTCGCTCCCAGAAATCGGTCGCCGTGACCGCCAGGGGAATACGAAGATCTTCAAAGCGGTCCACATCCAGCCGGCCCTCCAGAAACGACCGAAACGCTTCGGCATCCACCATGCCGCCTGCATCGAAGTCCAGTTTAAAGAGGTCGAGCAGGCTGACACGATCCTGCTGAAAGACCGAGCCAATCCAGCCCCCGAGTTCTTCGGGCACAACCTCGGAAACGATTTCCCTTATCGACTTCGAGTCGTGTCCGGCGCACACTAGGGCCCCGATGATCGCGCCGATGCTGCTGCCGGAAATGCAGGCCGGCTTTATGCCAAGCTCCTCAAGGGTTTCCAGCACCACGAGGTGCGCCAGTCCCGAAGCACCGCCCGAGCCCAGGGCCAGGCCGATCGTTTTTTCCCGTTTTTCTTCTGCAACCGCATTACCTGAATACACAGTCATCGGCAGTACCCCCGCGGCCATGGAAAATCTCCCCAGCCGGATAATAAATTCGCGGCGCGATACGTTTGCCATGGGTTGATCCGTTACAGGTTGAATGATGAAGCCTGACGCCTTCCAGGGTACTTAGTGGCCGAACGAAAACCAGGATTTTTCGTCAAAATCAAGGACGGCGAAAATTTTAACCGCAGGAATACCTGGCGTATTTTGAGGATTAAAATTTGAGCCGGACGCAGAGATTAGCGAAAAAGACAGTTTTCGCTAATCCACTACTTAAAACCGTTCAGCCCACAGATCACACGGATAAACACAGATCAAACCGGCTTCCATGGAAGCATTCAGGGCCATAGGGCCATAGGATGTGCTAACGAAGGAAGCGCATCGTTTAAGCGCCGTCGCAGCATACCCCACGGGCAAATGACGTTTACCCGTTACCATCATATAACCAAAAACGGATTCCGGCAATACATTAGGACAAGCCCGGCAAGAGCCGGACTACAGGGCGCGCTCCATGCGGATATGGTCCGGCACACAGATCGATGCCTCCGGATAGGGCCAGCGGTGTTTCGCCACCACACGAAAACCGAATTTTTCATACAGCCCGCGGGCCCGGCTGTTGGTGACGGCCACATCCAGGATGCAGGCACGGTAGCCGTTTTGCCGGGCCAGATCGATTCGTTTTTCAAGCAGTGCGCTGCAGATGCCCTGTCTGCGCATGTCCGGCACCACACCGATGTTTTGAATAAACAGCGCATCTTTACGGGGCTGCGGCGTAAGTGCCTCCAGCCAGGCGCTTTGGCGAAGCACCCGGACGCCTTTGAGGATGCCGTAAAACCGGAAAACCTGCCAAACCATTTCCCGGCTCAGGCGCTCAAAGTCCGAGGCGGGGTAAAACGCTCCCACCGCAGCGACCCGGCCGTCCGATTCCGCTGCAACATGGTTGGCATATCCCAGGATGCCATACCCATCGCCAAAGGCAAAGCGGACAAAATCGATGGCCGCGTGCTTTTTGACGGAAAATGCATAGTCGAGCATCTCGGGACCCGCACTGTGGATCAGGGGGGCTGCGTGCGGGGCGTCTTCTGGACGGGCCGGGCGAAATAAAAGCGTCATGGGCGTTTTTTCCTTGCCTGGGTGCGCCGTTTATACAGGCGCTCCGTAAAGCCGCCATCCTGCTCGAAGGCTTTTGCCTGGGCGGCAATCTGGCGGTCCAGAAGGGCGCAGGCCACCGAAAGGAATGTAAGTGCGGCGTTTGCAGCGATTTCGGGGTAGGTTGGAGGGGTTGTTTGGTTGGACGAAGTGGACGGGGTGGACACAATGGACGCATGGCCGTCGTTTTCCTCTTTCGGCAGGCGGCTTCTTGCATGCAGGTCACCGACCCAGCCAACGACCTCTTCGACCGTGGTACAGCGCCTGGCAATCAGCTCCGCCCGACGGGGATCGGATTTCTCCCACAGTCGAAGGCCCCGGTGTCGGAGGAAGTCCTCGTAATCGAGCTGCAGCTCTTCCAGGCTGGCCCGCGCCACGTTGGTCAGTTTGAGCTCCATTTTTTTGGAGGTACCCGACGCCTTGCTGCCTTCCGCGATATTCTGCACCCCGGAGCGGGCCGCCTGGACCATCTGGTCGTGGGTGCGGCTGCGACGGTCGATATAGCGCCCGCAAAACCGCACCGTCACATCATAGGCCAGCTGGGCCACCCGAAAGCTTTTCAGTTTCCTGTACCCCCCATGCTTCGGAATCAGCCCCTCCGGTCCATTTTGTCCACCTGGTCCACCTCGTCCATCCCGTCCATCCCGTCCATCCCGTCCATTTCGTCCATCCATCCAACCGCCTCCCTTCCTGTTCAACCCCGAACCATCCGTTTACACAGCATCTTTTTTACCGTTTCACCCGCAAAAATCAAGGACCATTCCATAAAAATCCTTGATTCGCGCGCCGATAAAAGATACAACCTCCAAAAAAACGGAACAGGGTGAAAATCCCTGGCGGACCCGCCGCTGTAATTGGCGACGAAATCCCCACATGGCCACTGCCCGGAAACCCCGGGTCGGGAAGGCGGGGAGAGTAGGATGACCCAAGAGCCAGAAGACGTCTTTTTCA
>SLJY01000195.1 GCA_007134875.1 Desulfobacterales bacterium | reverse complement strand
TTACGCGCGATTTCTCAGAATTTGCGGCTTACGCCTTGTAAACATACACGTACGCCAAGTACGCTGCATTCTTCGAAATCGCGCAAGCCTTGATCTTGAACTTTTTACAAAGCCGTCAGATCGAGACTTTTTACGAGTGCATCAAAATTGACCAACCAATGAACCATCCCGGCGCCAAGGTTTCTCCTTGACACTACAAACCGCTTTTTATAGGTTTAGGTGTCCCTGCAAAATTTCGGAGCTATCGGCCCACCGCTTATATTATATGCGGCAAAAATAATGCAGCTTTTCAAAAAATTACGCTGCACTGCACCAAAACCGAAACCCAAACCGGCCCTTCCACCCGGTTTTCCGACGCCATGGGGAAGCACCAGGGGGTCCCATAACAGTGAACAATGCCAACGGACATAACGCTGCCCGGCATGCCGTGGCGGTCGAAAACCTCCACAAGCATTTCGGCCCCCTGCACGTTCTGCAGGGGGTATCGCTCACAGCCCGCAAGGGGGATGTGATCAGCCTGATCGGGTCATCCGGATCCGGCAAAAGCACCCTGCTGCGATGCATCAACCTCCTGGAAATCCCCACCTCGGGTGAGATCCATGTGGGTGAAGAGCATATCCGCCTGGTCAAAAACCGGAAAAACGAAACCATGCCGGCCGACCGTCGGCAGGTGGACCGCGTCCGGACCAGGCTGGGCATGGTCTTTCAGCATTTCAACCTCTGGTCGCACATGACGGTGATTGACAATATCACCGAAGCGCCGGTGCACGTACTCCGGCAGCCGAAAAAACAGTCCAGGGAAAAGGCCATGGCTTACCTGGAAAAAGTCGGCATTGCGGAACGCTCCCACTACTACCCGTCCCAACTGTCCGGCGGGCAGAAGCAGCGCGCGGCCATCGCCCGGGCCCTTGCCATGGAGCCGGAGGTACTGCTTTTCGACGAACCCACCTCCGCGCTTGATCCCGAACTGGTGGGAGAAGTGCTCCGCGTCATGCAGGACCTCGCGAAGGAAGGCCGGACCATGATCATGGCCACCCATGAAATGGCCTTTGCCAGGGATGTGTCAAGCCATGTGATTTTTCTGCACGGCGGCGTCATCGAAGACGAGGGGCCGCCGGATTATATTTTCCAGAAACCGGGCTCGGAACGCTGCCAGAAATTCCTGGCGCGATTTTTCTGATACCATAACCGGCAACATGCCATCGACCCAACCCCAAGTATTTTGGAGGAAACATGAAACGACTGTTACACATCGCAATCTCTCTGTTCCTGTGCACCTTGTTCACCGCCTCCGCGGCAATCGCTGACAATGCGGTCCGGATCGGCACCGAAGGCGCCTACCCCCCCTTCAACTACACCGACCGGGACGGCAACCTGAAAGGTTTTGACATCGATATCGCAGAAGCCCTTTGCGAAGCCGCGGAACTGGAATGCACGTTCGTCACCCAGGCATGGGACGGCATGATCCCGGCCCTTCTCGCCCGGCAATATGACGCCATCATTGCATCCATGAGCATCACCGAGGAACGCAAACAACGAGTGGATTTCACCGAAAAGTACTACCAGACCCCGGCCCGTTTCGTGGCTCGCAAGGACGCGGACATCGAAATTTCCGAAGAGGGGCTGAAAGGCAAGACGGTGGGCGTCCAGCGGGCCACCGTGTCGGCCAACTTCATCAACGACAACTTCAGGAACATACTCAACATCCGCTCCTACCAAACCCAGGAGGAAGCCAACATGGACATCGTATCCGGCCGGCTCGACCTGCTCTTTGCGGATGCGGTGGTCCTCCAGAACGGATTTCTGGAAACCGACCAGGGTAAGGACTACGCGTTCGTGGGCCCCAGTTACACCGATGAGAAATGGTTCGGCGAAGGCATCGGCATTGCCATCCGCAAAGGGGAAGATGAACTGCGGGAAACCTTCAACGCGGCCATCAGGCAGATCCGCGAAGACGGCACATACCGGGAAATAAACGACCAATACTTCGACTTTGACGTCTACGGAGACTGATGCGGCAAGCCGCCCCTGCGGCTTCGATACGCCGCGGGGGCCTATTTAGTGGCCGAACGAAAACTAGGATTTTTCGTCAAGGTCAAGGACGGGGAAAATTTTAACCGCAGGAATACCTGGCGTATTTTGCGGAGGCGGATGCTCCCGGATATCCGGGGATATACCCGGGAAGATTTTTGGATGCGGCCCGCATCCGAAACGAATCGGCAGCACCACCAAACCATCAACACGAAAGACACGCAATTGCTCGATCTGGAAGGATACGGCCCCCTTTTGCTTGCGGGCGCCCGGCTTACGGTTTACGTCGGCGTATGCGCCATGATGATCGCTGTTCTTCTGGGGCTGATCGGAATGTGGTGCAAATTTTCCCGCTCCGTCTTCGTGCGTTTTCTCGCCGACACCTATACCACCGTCATCCGGGGAGTCCCCGAACTCGTTCTGATCCTGCTGGTATTCTACGGGGTTCCCACACTCATCCAGGACGTTTCCGCCCTGATAGGGCGCCCCGTTTATGTCTCCCTCGATCCATTCACGGCCGGGGTGGCAACCATCGGCTTCATTTACGGCGCGTTTTCCACCGAGGTCTTCCGGGGGGCTTACCTGGCGGTTCCTAAGGGGCAGATCGAAGCCGCACAGGCATGCGGCATGAGCAGGGCCCTGACGTTCCGGCGGATCGTTTTGCCCCAAATGATGCGCTTTGCGCTGCCTGGCCTAGGCAATGTATGGATGGTTCTGATCAAGGCAACGGCCCTGATTTCGGTGATCCAGCTCCCGGAACTGATGCGCAGCGCCGACATCGCCTCCCGGAACACGAGAAAGCCCTTCACCTTCTTTTTCGCGGCATCCCTGATCTACCTGGCCATTACCATCATCTCGAACCTGGTCCAGCAGTGGGCTGAAAAGCGCGCCGCAAAGGGCATTCGGAGGGCATAAATTATGGATATCATCATTGCGAACCTCCCCCGGTTTTTCGGCGCCACGCTGGTCACGCTCCAGATCACGGCCATCGCCGTTTTCATCGGATTCTGCATTGCCATTCCCCTGTCGGTGATCCGCATCGCCGGCCCGAAATTTCTTTCCTGGCCTGTCTACCTCTTTACCTTTTATTTCCGCGGTACACCGCTGTTGGTCCAGATTTTTCTCATTTATTACGGATCCGGGCAGTTCATGGAGCAGCTCCACGCACTCGGCCTGTGGGGCCTTTTCCAGAGCCCATGGTTCTGCGCTGTTCTGGCGCTGACACTCAACACGGCGGCCTATTCAACGGAAATCTTCCGGGGGGGCATCCAGGGCGTTCCCGCAGGGGAAATCGAGGCGGCCAGGGCCTGCGGCATGTCCGGGGCGCTACTCTACCGTCGGGTCGTCATCCCCCGCGCACTTCGCATCGCGTGGCCGTCCTATACCAACGAGGTTATTTTTCTCCTCCAGGCATCATCGCTTGTCTCCATCATCACGGTCATGGACATTACCGGGGTGGCCGGGGAGATCGCCACGCGCAGTTTCGCATTCTACGAAGTCTACCTCTTCGCCGCAGCCATCTATATCCTGATCGTCTACGGCGTTCTCTGGGTTTTTCATCGCATCGAAAAACGCATCAACGCGTTTCTTCATGTGGGAAGCGCCTGAAAAATGAGTCTTCGCGCACACCTCAAAGGCGACATCATCCTGGTCGTCACGGCCATGATATGGGGCTCGGCTTTCGTTGCCCAAAAGGTGGGAATGGACCATATCGGACCGTTTTACTACACCGGACTCCGGTTCGCACTGGGCGCCCTGTTCCTGACGCCTGTGATGCTTTTTTTCAGCCGCTACCGTCCCTTTGTCATACAAAAACGCCCGAACACGCCTGCCCTGCTGCCCGCGGGCCTGCTGGCGGGCGCTCTTTTGTTCGGGGGAAGCATACTCCAACAGGTGGGCATCATCTACACCACCGCCGGAAAAGCCGGTTTCATTACCGGGCTCTATGTTGTCATCGTCCCCATGCTGGGCCTGTTATGGAAAGTGCGTCCCGGGGCCGGCGGCTGGGCGGGTGCCGCCCTGGCAGTGAGCGGCCTGTACCTGCTGACCGTGGAAGAGGGCTTTTCACTTGGTATCGGCGACACCCTCGTCATACTCTGCGCCTTCCTGTATGCCCTCCATGTCCTCGTTATCGGGTGGCTCGCCCCCCGCCTCGACGTACTCAAGCTCTCCGTGGTGCAATTCTGGACATGCTCCGGCATCAGCCTTTTATGCGCCGTCTTTATAGAGACATGGAGCTGGGCGGCTGTTTCCGGGGCAGCCGTTCCCATTCTTTACGGCGGGCTTCTTTCGGTCGGCATTGGATTTACCCTGCAGGTCGTGGCCCAGCGGAAAGCCCCGCCCACTCACGCAGCAATCATTTTGAGCCTGGAGACCGTTTTTGCCGTTCTGGCGGGCCTGATCGTTCTGGGCGAGATGCTTCCACCCAGGGGGTGGACAGGCTGTGCGCTCATGCTTGGCGGGATGCTCGCCGCCCAGTTCCCCATGCAAAAAAGGTAGAACGCATCTTCTTCGCCTCCCGAACGATCCCGCTATCACAACGCTTGCACATCAATCGTTTCTCCTAAAGATCTGCCGACTTTGACATCGCCTTTCTGACGGTTATATTTTTATAAGGTAAATGCAATCCGGTATATTTCCGGCTTTCAGGGGTATATCCAAGAGATGCGCCCCAGGGAACCACCATGGCAAACGAATCGGGGATACCGGTTCGACTGGCTCGAATCCATTTCCAAAGGAGGACGCATGGCGGTCAAAATCATTATCAAAAGGAGTGTTCCGGAGCTTTCCAGGGAGGAAATCTATCCGCTTTTGAAGAAGCTGAGGGAATATGCCCTGAACCAGGATGGCTACATTTCTGGAGAAACCTTGAGAAACTTCGACAACCCCGATGAATTCATCGTAATCGGCACCTGGCGCTCCCTGGAAGACTGGAAGGCGTGGGAGGCCCACCCCAAGCGGCAAGAACTGCAAGCCAGCATCGATATGCTGCTCAGCCGGAAAACCGAGTATGGGGCATACTACTATGCATAATGCATAACAACACCCGGCCCTAAAGGTAGAGGAAGATCGAGCAAGAATGGCACCTGCTATCGGGCACTTGCAATGAAATGGCGGATTTCGGAGATATAAACGTCTTTTGAACGCAGAAAACCATGGTTGTGGGACCCCTGCAATTCGATAAAAGACTTTGGACGGGAGGCCGCCTTGTAGAGCCTGCGGCCGTGGGAAAAATCGATTACCTCGTCATCCGCGGAGTGAATAACAAGCGTGGGAATGGTGATTTCCTCCAGATACCGCAGGGTCTCATACGCATGGTTTCGCAGGACGAATCCGGGAACCCAGAAAAACAGATCGTTTGCCGCATCCTTCATCGAGGTGAAGGTGGATTCGAGGATGAGCGTGCCTGCATGATGTCTTGACGCACACTGTGCAGCCACCGCCCCGCCGAGGGAGCGTCCCCAAAGGATGACGGATTCGGGACGGATGTCCATTTGCTCCGTCAAAACTCCGAAAGCCGCGTCCGCATCGCGGTAGAGTCCCTTTTTCGAAGGCGACCCCCCGCTTTCGCCGAATCCCCGGTAATCGAAAATAAAAAGATTAAGCCCCATGGAATGGATGGTCCGGATCGTATCGAGGCGGCCGCCGATATTCCCGGCATTGCCGTGGAAAAAAAGCACCGTCTTTTCCGCGCCGTCCGCCGGAACCCACCAACCGGAAAGCGCCACTCCGTCGGATGCCTGGAATTGTACTTCCTCATACGACAGTCCGATGTCCGCAGGGCTTCGCTCAACACCTGCTGCCGGATGATACACCATTTCCGCCACACAGCCGGAAAGCAGCAGGGCAGCCAGTAAGGACAGGCATATAAAAAGGACCTTTTTTTTCATGGCGGTCTGCTTCAAAAAAACAGGTTAAAAAAAACGGCGGCCTCGCTCCGGTAGACGCCTCTTTCCCTTTTTCGCATAACATGAAGAGAAAGGGCGCTGTCAGGACCCTGCGCAATATTGAGGGCAACGCCGGCTTCAAAAGCGTTGAATTCTTCACCCAGGCCATAATAGATATTTTTGGCATACACCTGCATTTTCGAGTTGTTCAGAAACGGCCTGACCACCCCTGTGGATGCGCCGACGCCCGCAGCATAGCGCCTGTCCAGGGGGTTTCCGAAGTCACCCTGCGTCTCCAGCATGGCATACCATGAGCCTAAAACATCGCTGCCGTAGGCCACCCCGCTTCCCGGATTGAACCGGTAGACGAGGGACCGTCCTTCCCCGTCGCCGTCTTCCATCCGAACCAGGCCGGTGGAGAACGTCCAGGACAGGGGCTTGAAAAAACGGTTTCGGGGGGAGATGGAGACAATATCAATCAGGTCGAAAGACTCAAGGCGAAGCGTTCCGGCATCCGGGTCCAGGCGCAGGGCGGTGTCCGCAAACACGATCTGCGAATTGTCGACATACCCGGTCGCATCATCCATGAGATGGTGATAGGCCGGGCGCAGCCGTAATTCGAAAAACGCATCCCCGCCGGATCGCCCGCCGCCCAAGGCCAGGCGCGCGGAACGATGCCCCTTGTGGGGAGGAACCGGCGTTTGGATCCGGTACAGATCATCGTCACCGGAAACGCCCTGGCGGCTTCGCATGCCAAGGACACGAAGGTATCGCTCTCGGTATACATCCCGCCCGATGGCGCCCTTCGTGTACAGGTACTGGACATATTCCGCAGCCAGTTCGCACGCCAGCCGCTTTTCCTCCTCCGACAGATCCCCGCCGGCATGCAGCGATTTTAGCTCCTCTCCGGATTCACCGTTCGCAAGGGTCAGGGCGACATCTTCTCCCGCACCGGGCGTCCGTGAGATCAGGTGCGCAATCTTCGTGGTCCGCGAAGGCCTGTAGGAAAAATTGTCCTTATCCATGAAGCCGGCATCCTTCAAGAAACGTATGGAGTCAAGCGGTATGACCCACAAATGCCTTTTCTCGGTCAGATCCGCCTCGGGGCGGGCGGCTTCGAGCAGCAGAAACAGGAGATAGGAGCAGTTGCGGGTGAAAAAGTAATACCGGCAGCCCACAGTCTCCCACTCCCGAATGTGCAGCATCATCCGGCGAATTTCCTCTTCCGAGAGGTTGAGCCGGTATTCCCAGATATCCCGGTGGTCCACGTCGTTGTATTGCTGGAGCTTGGCATAATATGGAAGAACGGAAAAATACCCCCTGTACAGACCCACCAGCCCTTTTACCGCGAACAGGGGGCCGAAGCTATCGTCGGTTTCGGCCGCGTAGCTGACGGAGTGGGCAAGCAGATTGGTCTTATCCTTTGTCTCGATGGTCAGCATGGTATGGCCGAACATGGATGCGGGACTGTTAATGTGGGAGGTGGGAAAGGCAAGGGATGCCGATTTCGGTTCGTTTTCCTCCATGAACGCTTCGAACTCGGTGCAGGCGGGAATGGGCAGTCGGGAGACATCCAGATCCAAGCGATCCCGTATCCAGGCAAAACGGGCCACGAACCGGCAGACCGCGGATTCCTTCCCGCTGTCAGCCGGTTCGAAAAACGCACGGATCGTCGCCTCAAGCTCTGCTTCCGGATCCGTCCGCCCCTTTTCCGCCAAAAAAAACCGCGGATCGTCCACGATGCTTTTGACGCCAAAGACCCCTTTCCGATAGTGAACCAGAACCTGCCAGTATCGCTCCTCGTGGAGCCTTTTTTCTCGGGCGTCCGCCAGGACCTCCTCCAGGTAGGCCGCGTTTTTCTCCCCGCTTTTAGCATGACTGGCAGGCGCCAATGGAAAAAGCACCAGAAACACAACCAAAAACCTTAAAAAGGAAATGGAGATGCCGCCACTGTCTTGCCGGCATCTCCATTTCCTGAATCTATTCATATAGTTGGATCATGCATTTAAAATATAAAATCAATGCTTCAGCGACATTGCCCACGTTTTTACATGTGCGCCTGGATACCGCTCAAAATCTCCGTGCTGGAAACTTCCGAGGAAGAGTAGATCGCGGAAAAATTCTCCTGGAGTTTGGCGTAGAAAACACCTCTTTCGTTTTCGGGGATTTCCATCAGGACAGCCAGCGTATCCAGGTATTCACCCTGGCCCCGGGCGATGTCATTGGCGAGGCTGTCCATGTTGTTTGCGATGAAGATTTCGCTTTGCTCCAGGCTTGCAAAGGATGCCGGTTTGTCACAGTTGAGCGTTCCGAACGTGATCCCGAAAGTCTGGTTTGCAAAAGTCCCGTTGGTTGTAACCGCGAGTACCTGAAAGACCAGCCCGTCCTGATTTTCCATAACAATCGACCCGAGCCCGCAGCCCGTGTTGTACTGGGTGGCAAATGCGCCGCCCGCGGGGATGGTCAGTAAACAAAACACCACTGCAGCCGCTAAAATCTTTTTCATAAATACCTCCTTGTGATTTGTTGCCGGTTAACCAGCGCTGGAACGAAAAGGGCCTTTTCTGCCGGTCTCTGCACCCGGATCAAATCTCAACCCTCAAAATACGCAATGTATCTTTGTGGTTAAAATTTCAGCCGGCCTTGATCCTGACGAAAGGTCCAGGTTTTCGTTCGGGCACCAACGACTGATGCACTCGTAAAAAGTCTCGATCTGACGGCTTTGCAAAAAGTTCAAGATCAACGCTTGCGCGATTTCGAAGAATACAGAGTATTTGGCCGTACGTAAAATTCTGAGAAATTGCGCGTAACGCAGATATTGGACTTTTTACAAAGCCGTCAACGACTGAAAAAGCCCCGCAAAAGGGTCTGGACAGGGCATTACCCGCAAGGGAGAAAAAACCGGGCTACCGGGGCATTCCAACTTCCGGCCTGACAACACCGCACTAAGCGAAGATGTACTAAACGTTTGCACAATTCCTTTTGCAAGTCAAGGGATACCTTGAAAAACGCCCTGGAAAGTATAATGCTCAGGCTCATAGGATGTGCTGACGAAGGAGGCGCATCACTTTAAATCCGCCGTAAAAAACCCTCCGGGACAATGATCTCTATGATGCGCTCCCTTCGTCAGCACATCCTATATCCCGCAAAATCCGGTTTTATCCGTGTGATCCGTGGGCCTCAATAATAGGGCAAAAACACAAGCCCCCAGATCACACGGATTGACACGGATGGTAACCCCCGGAAATTTATTTAGTGCCTGATCCGAGGCAAGGCGGATCATTGCGGTATGCTGTTTATACCCGCAAAGGACGGCTCATGAAGCGGTATAAGAATGTCGGCCGTTTCCCTTACCTTCTCCAGAATATCGTAGGCATCGTAGGCGTTGACATGGGTGCCCGGCGGAATCACGGACATCTCCATACCCCGGATTTCGGGCGGGGGGTAAAAGTTTTCCATGACGACGCAAAACCCGGTAATGAATGCCTTGCCGGCCGATGTTTCCACCGCCACGGACAGGCCGCCGTCCGTGTGAGCCGGGGTATGCATGACCGATATGCCGGGAACGATCTCCCGGTCCGAGTCGATTGATTCGATCCGGCCGGCCTCCGCCGCATCCTCGATGTAATCCTCGAGGTAGCGAAAGTCGAGAGGATGGGGATCGCGAATTCGCTCCAGTTCCCGGAAGTGAACATAAAACCGGGCATTGGTGCACTTATGGTCGTTTTCACAGTGATCAGTGTGCAGGTGGGTGTGAATCACGATATCGATTTCCGACGGCTTCAACCCGTAGAGCGCCAGACCGTCTTCAAAGGTATATATTTTGCCGCCTATCGCCTGTTCCCGGTCCGCGGAAACAATCGGATGGGCATCTCCCGTATCCACGAGGATTTTTTTATCCCCGCCTTCAATATACCATGTATAGATGGGAATGGATAGCGGATGCTAAAGAAAATGAAAAACCATCCGATACGAAGTTATGAGACGGTTATGCCAATCGTTTACCGGGTCAGCGGCGGATCATGGACAACCAATGGAACTATTACAGAATTCTTCAGGTACAACCGGATGCCCCGTTTGAGGTCATACGGCACAATTACCTGCTTCTTCTGAAAACGCTCCGCCTTCATCCCGACCTGGGAGGAAGCGAAAAAGATACGCGCCTGGTCAATATCGCGTATGAGACGTTGAGCGATCCTGTAAAACGAGCCCGCTACGACCGGGAACTGATGCTGCATGCCAATATCAAAAGCCTGTCGTTAGGACCTCTCGACGGGCAGGATATCTTTTCGATGCTTGGAAAACGCGCCCATCCTCCCGCCGGAACGAATCGCAGAAACTATTACCGGATTTTAGGCATCCACCCGGAAGCCGACCCGGTGGTCATCCGGGAACGCTACATGGCTATGAGGGCCGAATCTCAAGTTCCCCGGGACCTGCTCGATGCCGCTTACAGCACTCTGAACCATCCCGCCAAAAGGAGGGAATACGACCGCCTTTTGCAGCGCTATGATCATGCAGCAGCAATCCGGCAAATGCAGGGCGCAGAGCCTGAAGCCGCGGAAAAACCATCGCCGGATCTGCCCGTGATGAATGGATATATGAGGGGATACACGGATATCCCGAGATTCGAACCGGCCGATCCGCTTCCGGCAGTTGCGCCGAAGCCGGTTTCCCGCAGCGCATACCCTTCTGCATCCGGCAAAGGCAAACCGGTATCGTGTCCCTTCTGCAATACACCGCACCGCATCCGGGAACTTGAAAAACCGGTAAGCGACATGTGCGGTACGTGTATAAGCCCGCTTTTTTTAGCCGAAGATGTCCGGGAACCGGGGGGTGGAAGGATATGCGAGAGAGTCCGAAAGGCTGAAAGGATCTGGTTTTACGTATACTGGCCGGGCGACAGGCTGCCAGGCAGGCTTTTCGACATTTCACCGACGGGTATGCGGCTGGAATCGGAACACGGACTGCATCCGGGGCAGGTTATAAAGATCGACGGGGTACGTTTCAAGGCAGTGGGGGAAGTGGTGCACAGTCAGACAAAAAAAAACGAAATCACGAGCAGCGGCATCCGTTTTTTGTCCGTGATTTTTTTTGTCAGCCAGGGCAATTTTCTGGATGCCCGGGTGTGAGTCGGGTCCAGGCCCAAAGATATCCGCTTTTAACAACCCTTTTGACTGAGCGGTTGATTATCCGGGCTCCCGGTCTTCGTCCTCCGGCGCTTCCTGCGCCGTCTTCGAAACGCCGGCCAGCGTCGTCCAATCCTCCAGGGATGCATAGAGCTCCTGCAAGCCGGCCTTTACCACCTTGAAACGTTCGTGCTCCTCTCCTTCAAGCGTTCGGCCCGGAGGGGTTCTGACGGTGGCCGGATTGACATGCTTGCCCCTGTGAAGAACCTCGTAGTGAAGGTGCGGTCCGGTTGCCTCGCCAGTGGCGCCTACATACCCAATAATATCACCTTGCTCCACCCGGGCCCCCCTCCGGACGCCACCGGCATAGCGGCTCATGTGGGCATAAACCGTGTGATACTCGTTGGCGTGACGGATGCGGATATAATGGCCATAAGACCCTTTCCGGCCGGCGTATTCAACGACGCCGGAGCCGGCGGCCATGATCGGCGTTCCCGTGGGGGCGGCAAAATCAAGACCGCGATGCATCCGGTTGTAGCCCCGGATGGGATGACGTCGCATGCCGTATCCGGAACTGATCCGTGCGCCGTCGATGGGTGTCACCATCAGCGTTTTCCGGACACTCTTTCCATCGGCATCGTAGAAATCGACCTCGCCGTCCGAGGCTTCATACCGGTATATGGGAAGGCCGTTTCCCCGGGTATGCAACGATGCATGCAGGACCGATCCGGTCTTGATCACCTGATCATTTTCATCGTATTTCTCTTCGTACATCACCTCGATGGCATCCCCTGGGCGGATATCCCGCTGAAAATCAATGTCAAAGGAGTATGCGCGGATCACCTGCATCAGCACCTCGATCGGCATGTCCGCATCCACGGCCGCCTGGTAGAGACTGGACCGGATCTCGGCGGTAGCCGTGGCCGGACGGGTCTCCAGTTCCAGGTTGAAATTCCGGGCCATCAGACCGAGGTTCGGGCAATTGACCAGCTGCACTTCCCTGTCCGGGCCCAGCTTCAGGCGAAATCCATGAAAAACGGAACCAGGTCCTTCGCCTCCCCCGCCGAAAGTCAGGGTCAGTTCCTGCCCCTGCCGGAGCTTGCGCGGCTCGAAAACCGCCTGAAGGGCGTCGATGACCCGGTAGGCTTCACGACCGGAAAGACCTGCGTCAAGCAGAATATTCACCAGCGTGTCCCCGGATGAAACAATATGGGTTTTTTCCTCAAGATGGGATCCCAACCGAAGCTCCCACGGGTCCCTTGCGGCTGGATTCTCGGTAAAACGAGGCGGTTCCGGAACGGACGCATTCTCTTTGACGGCATCCTTTTCTTCATGGAAAGCCTCTGTTACGGACGCGGATACATCAATGCCCCGCGGCTCCCCGACGGGAGTGCTCCGCTCATAGAGCAGAAGAAATCCGGTCGGCAGCATGAGGACAAGAAAAACTGCCAGCACCAGCATCCACCGCCGACGGCGGATGCTTTGCTTTGCACCGATTATGTGTGTAGTGAAGTGAGATCGGTAATAGTAATTCATTGAGTTGACCCTGAATCCGAAAAAGCGGCAGGTTAGGCCGAAAATTATTTCTACATCGCTATGTATAATCCATCTTACATCCGAATTTCAAGGTATATTTCTATGGGATTCATAAAAAACCCGGTATCTGCACCTGTCGAAATGCCTATGCAGGACACCCTTTCACAGGCAATTCAGGACGTTTCACCATCCGAACCGCCACTTCTGAAAGAATGGCATATTAACATAACGCACTATATATTTCCCGAAAAAGGAGACCAAAATATGAACTTGATCGATAACAGAAACAATATTATATTTATTGATATTTTTGATGCACTCGTAAAAAGTCGCGATCTGACGGCTTTGTAAAAAGTTCAAGATCAAGGCTTGCGCAATTTCGAAGAATGCAGGGTACTTGGCGTACGTGTATGTTTACAAGGCGTAAGCCGCA
>SLJY01000093.1 GCA_007134875.1 Desulfobacterales bacterium | reverse complement strand
GGGGTCAGGCCGTTGAAGAGGTTCTGGGAAATCCGGCTTCTAAACAGGATTTCGCCCATCCATATGAACATGGGCAGGGCCATCATGGCCGAACCGTTGGTGTTGTTCCACACGGAGTTGCTGAGCAGCCGGCCAAAGGGAACTTCGGTGAAGAAAAAAAGGCCTCCGAATCCGATGAGAAATAGAGATATGCCGATCCAGACGCTTCCTCCGAGGAAGAGAATCATCAAAAGCACAATCACCAGCGATATCGATGCCAGGTCCAAGTTGTCGCTCCTGTTGCAATCGCTTTTTCAGTGGCTTGACGAAAGGGAGGCCAGCGGCTACCGTCCCTGGTCCGTGGCTTCTTCCTTGATGACGATCCCGTCGGTATCATCCATCAATACGAATACACTTTTCATGAATTCTCCCAAAAACTGGAGTGTCAGGATCGAGGCACCCAGCGGGAGGAAAAACTTGGGATAGAAAAGATTCGTCCGGGAAACCTGCATGGAGCGCTGCCCGGTCTCGTAGGCGTCCCAGAAAAAGATCGCCGTGTAGTAGGTGAGCACCAGGCAAAAGGCAAAACCGACGGCGATGCAGGCCATGTCCAGGTAAATCCGCGCACGGCCGGTAATCAGTTTGTGGATGATGGTCATCCGGATATGTCCCCGTTCGCGCAGGGTGTAACCCAGGGCGCAGAAAGTAAGCATTGCCATCAGGTAACCGGCATACTCCTCTGCAACGTAGGTGGTGCGGTTGAGCACGCCCCTGTAAAGGATCTCAGTAACGATCAGGCCCGCGCCGGCACACATCATAAGGCCCGTCAGCAGGCCTCCCAGGCCGGACAGGAAATCGATACCGTTTATCATTTTTTTGAACAATCGACGCATCCGTTTCCACCCCGCCGGGCGCACCCGTGCTCTGGATTATTTAGTGGCTGAACGAAAACCGTCTTTTTCGCCAATCTCTGCGTCCGGTTCAAATTTTAAATCCTCAAAATACGCCAGGTATTCCTGCGGTTCAATTTTCGCCGTCCTTGACCTTGACGAAAAATCCTGGTTTTCGTTCGGCCACTATGTAATATGAGAGGGCTGCAGCGCTCAGCAGGCGTTTAGTCGCGGCCGACCTCTTTCAGGAAAGCATCAACGATCTCAAGGGCTTCCGGGGGCGCGTCATCCAGATATTTGCTGCGGATGTCGGCGGTGATTTCGGTCAACGATTCCATAAGTTCATCGGAAACGGCCACGGTCTCAATGCCGTTTTCATTGGATATGGCTTCCTTCTCCCTGTCCAGCTCGGCAACCTTTTCCCACATTCTTTTTTCCATCTCTTTGCCCGCCTCGACCAATGCCTGCTGCGTTTCTTCGTCCAGGCGGTTGAATGCACGGAGGTTGACATTCACCATGTTGGTGGCGATGGTGACGTTGATGGGCTGGTAATAGTCCAGAACCTCCCAGAAATTGGCATCCACGGCGGTGGGCGTGGAGGTGATGACCGAATCGATCATGCGGGTGGCAAGGGCTGAGTAGACTTCGGCAAAGGGCAGCGCATAGGGTGTACCGCCGGTGGCTTCCACCACGAGTGCACCGTTTTCATCGTAGGTACGGGTTTTCAGTCCCCGCATGTCTGCGACGGATTCGATTTTTTTGGTGGTCCACAGGCCGGCCCCGGGCCACGGCGAAATGTAGAGTATTTTCTGGTTCCATTTTTCGGCGGTTGCGTCGAAGTAGGGACGTGCGATTTCATTGAGCAGTTTCGCCTCATCAAAGTCCTGGGCAAGAAACGGCAGCGTCACGACGCCGAAGATGTCCTCGTCGCCGGCAACACCGCTGATCAGCATGTCCGAGAGAGGTACCAGGTTGTCACGCACAACACCGAGCAGTTCAGGTCCCCTGAAGCCGAGGGCGCCGCCGCTGCTGACGATGATTTCCAACTCCCCGCCTGTCCTGTCTTCGACCAGTTCGGCAAATTCCTCCAGCGCGATGGTATGGTGATTGCCGGGGGGCCACACGGAATTTGCGTTCCAGGTGGTCTTTGCCCAACCCGGAACGGTGAAAAAACATACGAGGGCCATTAAAAGAAAACATGCCAGGACGTTCTTTTTCATTTTCTTTACTCCCTGTTTGAAATGAATGTTGCAAACCCAGGTACGATGAGGTACTGAATTTGCAGACTGTCGCTGCTTGGAAGCACGCGGTATGCAAAAATAAATACAAGGTCCATGCTTGTTTTGAGTAGTCAACACTGTTTCATAAATCGGTTTTTGTGTCAACGCAAAAAAAGTATCTCCCGTATTCGACGCTCAACACGTCGGGAGTGCGGATCCGAGGCTGGCAGCAAGGTGAAAGGTTTTATTGTTCGGACTGCCCGGTGACCTTTAAACAAGATGGTAAGGTTTTTGAAAAGGGTTCGCAGCTGGGGTGGATAGATAGTTTTCCGGACAGAAAAAGCCGCCTGGCGTTTCCACCAGGCGGCGTTTAAGGAGGGACGGATATATATATTCATTGCTTCAGGCGGGAGGTGCTATTAATCGCCGGTTGCCGCGCCGTGGAGCTTGACCTCGATCTTGTCGGTCAGGCCCTGGTAGTACAGGCGCAGGATATCCAGAACTTCTTCGCGGCCGAAGTGATCCGGCAGTTCGCCGCCTTCTGAAAGCAGCTTGCGGAGCATGGTTCCGGAAAGCAGTACGCGGTCTTCCTTGCTGTGCGGGCAGGTCCGGAGAGATGCCATGCCGTCGCACTTTACGCAGTAGAAAGTCCAGTCGATTTTCAGCGGTTCGCACAGAAGCGCCTTGCCTTCGCCTTCCGGAGCCGGAATTTTCTCGAAGATGGTCTGGGCTTCGAACATGCCGTAGAAATCGCCGACGCCGGCATGGTCGCGGCCGATGATCATGTGGGAGACGCCGTAGTTCTGGCGGAAGGTTGCATGAAGCAGTGCTTCGCGCGGTCCCGCGTAACGCATGTCGAGCGGATAGCCGCCCTGAACGACGTTTTCGGGTACGAAGTAGTTCTGTACGAGTACGTCGATGCATTTCACGCGGATTTCCGCGGGAATGTCGCCGGGCTTCAGGTTGCCGACCAAGGAGTGGATGAAGACGCCGTCGCAGATCTCAACGGCGATTTTGGCCAAGTATTCGTGGGAGCGGTGCATGGGGTTGCGGAGCTGAAGTGCCGCAATTTTTTTCCATCCGCGATCATCGAATATCTTGCGGGCTTCTGCGGGGCGCATATAAATGCCCTTGTACTTGGTCGGGAAGTCGCCCTCGGAGAGCAGCTTGATGGAGCCAGCGAGGTTGAAGGGTTTCTGATTCATGACCATCTGAACGCCCGGGTGCTCATCCTCGGCCAGCTTCCAGAACTCCTCCTTGGTGGGGGTGCCTTCGCCCATGAAGGTTTTTTCGCACTCGAAGCGCTTGTTTTCTTCGGTCATTTCGAATTTTTCGGTGACCTTCATGGT
>SLJY01000169.1 GCA_007134875.1 Desulfobacterales bacterium | reverse complement strand
GGACCAGTTTTCCTCCTGATTTGATAGAAAATCGGCCGGTGGCGATATCGAGGGAAATCGTCCTCGACTTGTTGCCGCCCACTTCCTGGACATTCATGAGAAGCCCGTTTTTCCAGAGAATCTTCCGGAGCACCGTGAAATTGCGTTCCCCGATCTTGAATATCCCCTGGCTGTCCAGCACCTGGCTGCCGCCCGCCACGTTCACGACAGCCCTGGCCTTGCGCATGCCGGCCTCGTAGAGCTGGCCAAGCATGTCCTGCATGCCCGTATCCACGAACATGTAGGGCCGGAGACGGGATTTTTCCTTGTCCACCTTGGACAGCGGCAGCATGCAGTGAATCATGCCGCCCACCCGTATAACCGGATCGTAGATGCTTACCCCCAGGCAGGAACCCAGGGAGTAGGTAACCAGCGTATCCCCCGGATTATCCGAAATCCGCATATCGGCAATGTCAACAACGACCAGTGACATAACAATTCCTGACTATTTCTTAATATAGACTGACGGCCGCACGGGTTTAAACTGGCTCGCCAGCCCGGAAAGGCTCTCTGCGTGGCCCACCATCAGGTATCCCCCCGGCCTGAGCAGCCTGTACATATCGTTGACGAGTCTTTGACGCACCTCGTTGTCGAAATAAATCATCACGTTCCGGCAGAAGATCACGTCCAGGGGACCTTTCATGGGAAACGGCGGGGTCGACAGGTTAAGCCAGGCAAAATGCACCATGTCCCGTATCTCCCGCTTCACCCTGTATACCCGGGCCCCGCTCCGTTCCGCAATCGGGCTGAAATACCGATCTATACGCTTTCTCGCGATTTTTTCAAGCTTTTTGGCCTCGTATTCCCCTTTTCCTGCAATCTCGAGAACCGATGTGGAAATATCGGTTGCAAGAATCTTGACATCCCGGAGATCCGGGATGTTCTCCGCCAGGGTAAGCGCCAGGGTGTAGGGCTCTTCGCCCGTGGAGGCGGCCGCGCACCACACCCTGAACCGCCGCTGACCGGAATCCGCCCACTGTTTCACGACGGCGCCCAGCGTTTCGAAATGATCCGGCTCCCGGTAAAAATACGTGACGTTCGTGGAAATGGCGTCCAAAAGCGCGCTTAGCTCCGTACGGCTGTCATCGCGGTGAACGTAGTCGTAGTAAGCATCGTAGTCGCTGATTTTCAGCGCCCGCATCCGCTTGCCCAGCCGCGCGGAAACCAGCGCGTGCTTGTGCTCCGCCAAATGGATGCCGGCCTCCTGGTAGATGAGATCGGCAAACCGTCTGAACGTCTTTTTATCAAGGTCCGCGTGTGCCTGCATTCAAAAATCCTTATAATCGTCTTCATCCAGGAAGATATACACCTCCGGCCGGGTTCCGCACCTCTTCGGCCGCCACGGCGAACCCCTTGCCGGCCTTGCCGGCCCGGGCCGCTTCCACCGAGGCGTTCAGCGCCAGCAGGTTCGTCTGGAACCCGATGGGGTCGATGGGGTTGATGATCCTGGCGAGCTTATCGCTCATGTAGACGTTTTTCCTGAAGTTTGTTTCATTACGGCCACTTTCTGCTTAACGGGGTAAAAAGCCTGTCCTGCCCGGTTTTGCATCTAAAAATTGTTCAAATTGCTCACGCCGTGGCCAGCTTTACCAGGCCGTTGACATCGATGATCAGTCCCGGTTTACCGTCGGCCATGATGCTTGCCCCTGCGATTCCCTCCACCGCTCGGAGGCCGGCGCCCAGGTTTTTGATGACCGTCTGGTTCTGCCCCAAAAGCTCATCCACCAGCAGCGCCACCTGGCGGCCGGCGTCCTCGATGACAACCACCAGCGCCCGGGTGGGATCCGCCTCGGCGTCGTCTATCCCGAACAGCTTATAAAGCCGAAACAGCGGCAGCAAGCGGCTTCTGAACGGAACCGTCTCTCCCCGTCCGGATACCGTGGAAATCATTTTCTCCGTGGGCTTGAAGGATTCGATGATGGACAGCAGGGGCAGAATGTATCTTTCCGATCCGATCCGCACGATCATGCCGTCGATGATGGCCATGGTCAGCGGAAGCACCAGGGTAAACACCGAACCCTTGCCTTTTTCGGAGCGGATGCGCACGTTGCCCCGCATGCTTTCGATATTGCTCCGCACGACGTCCATCCCGACGCCGCGCCCCGAAACATCGGTGATCTTCGCCGCGGTGGAAAAGCCGGGTTCGAAAATCAAAGAAAAGATTTCCTCGTCGGTCATGTTGTCGGTGCCGGTGGTCAGCCCGCGCTCCAGTGCCTTGGCCGCGATGGCGTCCCGGTCGAGACCGCGGCCGTCGTCCCGAATTTCGATATGTATCCCGCCCCCCTGGTGGAAAGCCTTCAGAACGATCTGCCCCACGGAATTCTTTCCTGCGGCAGTCCGGTCCTCCGGCGTCGGTTCGATGCCGTGATCCACGGCGTTTCGGATCATATGGACCAAAGGATCCCCCAGTTTTTCAACCATTCCCTTGTCCAGCTCGGTCTCCCGGCCTTCCATGGAGAGCTCGATCTTCTTTCCCGATTTTTTTGCCAGGTCCCGGACCAGCCGGCCCATTTTCCGGAAGGTGTTGTCAATGGGGATCAGCCGCATGGACATCCCCATGTCCTGGAGGCTCCGGGTGATCTTGGTAAGCTGGGCCAGGTTCCGCTCCAGTTCCCCGGAGCCTTCGCCGCTGCGCATCGCGGCTTCCTGGTTGACGATGGACTCCACGATCACCAACTCGCCGATGGTCTCGAGCAGCAGGTCGATCCGGTCCGCGTCGATCTTCATGGTCTGCTTGACAGTCTTGCCGATACCGTTTCCGGATGGCGCCTGATCATTGGCGGACTGCACCTTATCCTCCGGCGGCTTTTCGGAAGGCGACGCACTTTGCCAGGCATTACTTTCCGGCTGCCGGCTTTCCGACCGCTTTCCGGCTGCCGCCTGACCTCCGCCCGCTGCCGGCCCCGACCCGCCGGCCAGGGCGTCTTTCAGCTGGAGAAACACATCCGGCAGGTCGTTGTCCGGGATGAACATGTCGCCTGTTCCAAGGGCCGTTTCAAGCTGCCGGGTCATTTTTTTAAGCAGGTCAAGGGCGTTGAACGTTGCGTCCACCACGGCCCCCTCAAAGGAAAGCCGCTTCTTGCGCACTTCGTCCAGGAGATTTTCCGCAACATGTGCCAGCCTGGCGATGGGGGTCAGCCCCAAAAAGGATGTGGTTCCCTTGATGGTATGAAATGCCCGGAATATGGACGCGATGGCCTCCTCGTTTTCCGGGTCGTTTTCCAGGGTTAAAAGATTCTCGTCGGACACTTCGAAATGCTCGATGGTTTCCGAGACAAAGTCCGCCGTTATTTCGGGATCTTCGATCATAACCGGGGTCAAAAGGGACTCCGCCTCTTCTTCCGCCGTATCGGCATCCTCCCGGCCGTGCGTGTCCGCCTCCGGTTCTTTTTCCGCTTTTACCGGCGAAACAGGTGTGTCGCCCGGGCGTTTTGACGCAGCATCCTCCGCGGCCGGATCGCCTGCGTCCATATCCGGTTCCGGTTCCGGTTCCGGGTGGGCATCCGGCCCGGAAGGCGCCGGAAAACCATTGAATGCGACTTCCTGACGAAGCGCTGCCATGAGTGTTTCAGATAGCGGCAGGGGTGAGCGGTTCTTGATGGCCGCGATGGTCTGGTCGAACCAGTCTTTGAACTCCAGCAGAGGGTCCGCATCCAGGCTTTCCCCGCCGTCCTGGATATAATCCTCCACCTGGTGACAGACCCGCTCGACCGCGTTGAGTCCCACAACGCCGGCCTCGCCCTTGGCCGTATGCAGATAACGCTTGAGTTCTTTTAAAATCTGGGCATCCGGATGCCGCTCATACTCCAGGATCAGTTCCTCGATCTCACCGATGACCGTTTCCTGATGGGCCAGGTACTCGTCCAGGATATCCTCGTCCACGCCGGAGGCAAATCCGGCGGCGGCGGGCTTCACGGAATCGTCGACCGCAGTGCCGCCGCTTCCCAAGCCCCCGCCGGATGGCGCGGCGTCATCTGCCGGCGCGGATCCCGGAAGATCGAGTTCGCTCTCGTCGGCATCGCGGTCGATGAGCGCCTGGATCGCCGTCAGGACCTTTTCGGCGGCCCGCAGGTCTGCCTCCCCCGGGGGGCCGCCGGAAGCGGCAACCTGTTCCAGGGCGGCAGCCACCGTACGAACCGATGAGGACGTTCGGGGAAAGGGCTCTTCAATTTTTGCGGCGATAGCTCCGAATGCGCGGACCAGCTCTTCCACAACGCCCGCATCCGAGAGATCGGCCATGATAAACTGTTCCGCGAGCTGCTCAACGTCATCTTTGATGGAATGCCTGACTGCCTGCTGGTTCATATGCGTGGTCAATCCTGTAATGGTTTATTAACGGCCTCGTAAAAAGTTCAATATCCGCAACTGGACGCAATTCTAAAGAATTTCTCGTACGTTAAGCACACTGCATTCTCCTTCAATTGCACAAGCCCTGATGCTGAACTTTTTTCGAGTCCATCATTTGCTGGTTTCATGATTCCATATATTTCCGGCATTTTTTCCGTATCAGCGCCTCATCCGCCGGCGTAACCAGGATATCGTCGGCGCCGTATCGCCGGGCTTTGATCACCATGGTTTTCGTCCACTCAGGCCCCGCCAGGATCAATGGACGTTTTTTGCTCATGGCCGCCTTGACCTGGATAGCCCGGGCAAGACCCTGGTCGTTCACCTTGCTGACCAGCAGAAACACGCACCCGGTTGTGTCTTCGGCCAGGGCGTCTTTGAGGTTTTCATCCGGATCGAGACGATTGATTTCAGCGCCGGTCTCCCGGATGCTGTTTTCAATTTTTTCCAGCTCGGCGTCATCCCTGCCAATGATGGTGACGATGCGGCGGACTGCGGATACACCCCCGGACTGCGCGGATGGGTCAAGATTTTGACTTTCGGCTTTTTGAGCGCCCGGTTTTTGACCTTCTCCGATGTACGCTGCCGTTTGCGCTGCCGGTGCCGCACCCGGGGCCGGCGCGGGCTCAAAGCTGGAGGTCACCGATAATCCCACGACTCCGGCCGGAAAAAACAGTTCAATGGGCCCGTAATGTTTGTCACCCATGCGGATACGCGCTGAGACCAGGTAATAGTCATCCTCCGGAAACGGTTGATCGCTTTCGGGGTCCATCTTTCCGGAAACGATCGCCTCGAGGCTGTCCCTTTTCAGGGCAAGCTTGCGGGGAAAGGCGCTTTTGAACTGGTTGGAGTAGCAGCCGACCAGGATATTGGCGATCTCCCCGAACGCATCGGCCACCTCGCCGTCGAACGTCCCGTTTTTGACCACCTGGGCGATGGAATCGGCCGGCATCATCAGCAGCATCCCGCCGAAATAGACGGCATCCTTCAGGGGAAGCAGGATATATCCGTAACCCTCTTTCTCACCGCTGACCCTGATCCGGGTCAAAACCTGCTTTCCTCGCGTCCGGGCAAGCAATTCGCTTTTTTTCCGCCAGAAAGTCTTTTGCTCCTCGAACGCCACGAGATAACCCAGCAGGGCCTCAAGCTCCTCGCGGACCGGCTCCAGACCTTCGATAAGAAACGCCCGGACAAAGTCCTCACCAAGCAGGTCTTCCGAAGCAAGGGCGTCCGCGCCGGCCGCTTCGCCGGCCGTCTCCGCCGGGGCGGGCGCATCTATTGCGTCATCGGAAACCGGCGATCCGGAAACGTCCGCCGGCTTACCGGGCAACGGGCCGCTATCGACACTGTCGCCGCCGGCAGCGGACGGGGTATGACCCTGGGTTTCGGTATCAACAGCGGACGGGGCATCCTGCTTTTCCACGGATTCCGCTTGCATCAGCATGCCGTGGGGATAAAACAACTGAAAAAACCCGAGGCTTTCGCCCTTTAGAGCCAGCTTTCCCGAATGAGCGCTCAGCATACCCCCCGGCAGCGGAATGTCTTTCGTCTTGGCCGGATAGGTTTCGATATTTCCCTTGATCAGGCGAATCTTTTTTTCCGCAAAGGACTCGTGAAACACCTGGTTGAGCACACCGCTGACGATGTTGGCAATTTCCGCGAATGCATCCAGGAGATCCCCGTCCAGAGCTTTTTGTTTCTTGAGTGCGTTGATCTCGTCCTGGGGAAGCATGATCAGACGTCCGGCCAGTTCAATGGCCAGATCCATCTCGAAAAGAAGATATACCGGATCGGCCTCGGCATTTTTTGCGCTGAAGGCAGCCAGGCCGAAGGGCTTTTTCGGCGGCGAGAACACCTCCGGGGCGGTCCCGGCCGCGGCGGATTCATCCCGCAACTCAAGGGCCTGACCGATCAGGTCGCCCACCTCCGAGGCGCTGTTTTCCAGCACATCGGGATAAATGCTTTCGAATGGATCCGGATTGCCCATATCGCCTTCCGCCATCGTCTTTCCTGGTACCATGGATTGCCGTTTATACGAAAAACGGCTCAGCTACTGCTTCTTCAATTCCAGGCCCACCATAAAGTCCCCGTGAGATACGGAAAACGGAACGATGATCCAGTCCGCCTTGTTGATCACCGTCAGTGTGTATTCCTCGCCGTGAACCACCGACGGAAGGGAGAGTTCCACCTTGCCCCCGTCGTTTGCGATAAATGGCTTGAGGGACCCGGCCAGCATGTTGGCCAACTCGCCCATGGCATCCTGCACATCCTCGTTGATCTCGTCCACCTCGACGCCCAGGAAATCGCCGGTCAGACCCATTGCCACCTTGTCCGGGACATGGATGGCCAGGTTGCCCTGCTTGAACCCCGCAAATCCGACCATTGCGGAAAGGGAAAACTTGAACTTTGAGACGTGCTCGGAAAGGGCTTCTCCCGGCGTCACATCGACCATGATCATGGTTTCGAAAATCTCGCGGGTCGCATCGATGATTTTTTCCGTGAAATCCATCTTAACTCCTGTAATCTGGTTTTAGAGCAGCGGCCCGAGCACGTCGTTGACCTGGTCCGCGGTAAACGGTTTCTTGACGCATCCCGAGGCGCCAAGGGACCTCGACTGCTCGACCATATCTTCCGACCCGCCTTCCGTGGTGACCATGACCACCGGGATATCCTTGATTGAGGCGTCTTCCGCCTTTTTTTTCAGAAACTCGATACCGTCCATATTCGGCATGTTGATATCCGACAGGATGATATCCGGTTTTTCCCCGGAAAGGATATCAAGGGCTTCCAGCCCGTCGCCGGCTTCCAGGACGGTATCGAATTCCAGTCCGGCCTGGCGCAGCGAACGGTTCACGATCTTCCGCATGGTACTTGAATCGTCGATGATCAAAACGGATTTACCCATTTCCTCTTCTCCTCTATCTGTTTTATAGTGTCTGCATATTGACTCTTTCCGATTGCACACTATATCTATGCAAAATAAAGGCCAAAAATCCTTCGTGGCCTGTTATCCCCGGCCATCCCGCATTATTCCTTGATCAAGGATTGATGCACTCGTAAAAAGTAGCGATCTGACGGCTTTGTAAAAAGTTCAAGATCAAGGCTTGCGCGATTTCGAAGAATGCAGGGTACTTGGCGTACGTGTATGTTTACAAGGCGCAAGCCGCAAATTCTGAGAAATCGCGCGTAACGAAGATACTGGACTTTTACGAAGCCGTCACCCCTTGTTGAGGGAGTAAACGAAAGCCAGTATCTCGGCCACCGCCTGGTAGAGTTCCACCGGAATTTCCTCTCCCACGGGGACTTTCGACAACACTTCCACCAGGTCCGGATCTTCCCGGATCGGGATGCCGGCAGCTTCCGCAATGGCGATAATATTGCCGGCGATCTCGCCGCTTCCGGCCGCGGCCACCACCGGCGCATCATTTGCAAGGCGATCGTAGATCAAAGCCGCCGCCCGTTTGGGGCCTTGCGTCTTTTGTGTCATGCTTAGTGCTCCCGTAAAAGTCTCGATCAGGCGGGTTTTAAAAACCTAATCTGAACGACTTTCAAGTTTGCCGCAGATACGTGGAAGCGGATGCCCCGCTATAGAGGGCTATGCGGGACATCCGCCGACAAAGTAGATGCGGTAAAATTGATGCATTCGTAAAAACGCACGATCTGACGGCTTTGTAAAAAGTTCAAGATCAAGCCTTGCGCGATTTCGAAGAATACAGAATACCTGGCGTACGTGCATGTTTACAAGGCGTAAGCCGCAAATTCTGAGAAGCTGCGCGTAACGCAGATATTGGACCTTTACGAAGCCGTCAAAATTGAAAACCGTCATACTTCCACCTCCAGAAAGTGATCCCCTTGCGGCGCAAGGCGTTTCAGGAGGCTGGCAACGGGGTCTTTCGCCCCGCCACCCACGGAATATCCCGCAAGCTTTACCGTGGAAAGCCGATCGGCAAGCGACGGCAATGCCTTCGACACAATGCGCACTGTTTCGTCGCTTTCACACAGAACGCGCAGGCGAAGCGCCACGCAATCCCCGTCCCGGCCATTCCCGTCCCGGTCATTCTCGAAAAGCAGCAGGACATGGAGATTGCCCAGCCGGGAGAGCTTCAGGTGGATGTTCATCCGCCATGCGCCGTTTTCTTCCCCGTCATCGTCCCCACCCCCCCCCCTGCCGTCCTTCTCGGCAAGGATGTAGCCCGTCTCCAGGAACGGAAGGGGCAGCGGAAGAAACTGGACGTTTTCCTGGCCCAGCCGGTAGCGGCACAGGGCAAAAAGCTGAAGCTGCTCGAGCAGGCTCTGAGCCCGCGCCCCATGGTTTCCGGCCTTTTCCCCGGCAAAACCCGACAGCATCAGGAGGGCGCCTTTCAGGGTATTTTTGGCCAAAGCCGTTTTGTTTTCAGCCAGCAGCCGCTCGAGATCGAGCCCCAGCATTTTCTGCAAATCCGCAATATCCCCGCCAGCCAGCCGGGCGGGTGCTTTTCGCAAAAGAGACATGAATGATTCCAGAAAACCGCTTACACCCCCGGGAAGGCGAACGCCGTTTGCCTCCGCCCCCCGGCGGCCATGCAGCTTCGCAATCGTCGGTAAAAGCCGGGTTGAATCGCCGAGATTATGAAGCAGCCGGAAAAGGTGCCGCAGCTCCGCCTCCTCCATGATGCGCAGATGGATGGGAGACTTTGCGCCGAGCACCTGAAGATTGAGATGCTGGCCGGTGCGCAGGGGGACTTTCGTCCGGGCTTCGAGCTTTCGCTGTTCCACGTCCAGCACGACTTTTTCCAGCCCGCCTTCAGCCACCACCGCGCGGACGATCTGGTAGGGCTGCAGCTTCAAAGGCTGACTTTCCGTCCCGCTCCGGATCGAAATTTCCGGCTGGACGGCCAGGGTTAAAACCGGCGGCGGTTGCGCGTTCACATACATGTTTTTCTTATCGACAGGGCGATCGGATAATTTACCCGCCCGCCCATCCGCCGTATCGAAATCGAAAGCGGTTTTTTTCTTTTCGATTGCGATTTCGATTTCGATAAAGGATGGCAAATCAGGTATACAGGATGTTCTGATGGGCAAAAAACATGGGACAAGAGGGGGTGCCGTAGTGCCGGGGACCGGAAAAGCCGATTTCGATTGCGATTTCGGTTTCGATTTGGATAAAGGCAAGAAAGAAGGGGGGATCATGAAAACGATAATCCAAAAAACCGATTTCCCCGCCGGTTTTGTCGCTTTCATGATCCCCTGCTCGGGGGGAACAGGCGGAAAAAACCTTCACCGATGAAAAAATTACCGGGGCCTGGGCTCGCCGGTAACACTTTGAATCAGGTCGCGCGGCCGGAAGCATGCGCCGTGGATCCGGACCATGTTATTCTCCGGGGACACCCCGCGCTCGGCATCCGTCAAAAGCCTCTCGGAATACCCGATGATCGTGGATAGCATTTTATTGAAATTCTGCACGGCACCTAGGGAAAACGACGCGCATTCCGTGCCCATCCGAAAAGCGTGCGCAGGGCCCGGCGAGTGATTCTCATAACCCTGCGATTGGCCCGACATGCCCTGGACGGCCAGCCTGCAGGGCGTTTCGAAAAAAGAAAAAAGGGCCTTTCCGGCCTTTTGCCTGCTCCCGCCGTTTCCCATTTTCGAAAGCATTGCCGCCAGGCGCTTGAGACAGCTAAGTATTTCATCCAGGTGAGCCGGTGCGACGGTGGGTACTTTCTCCAGGGCGTTAAGGTAAGCAATCTCGTCAAAACCGGCAAAGCGCGCCCGTTCACTGAACCGCTCGATATCCGATATGTCGGGACGGGACAGGAGAAACTGGCCCGCAAACAGGCTGCATGCATGCCGTCCGTTTACGTAAACCGGCACGGCGACATCGTAGAGGCCGTTGGGGCACTTGCACAGTATCTGCGACTCCCCGTTTTGCAGACGATCCTGCATGCCTGCGGCGGTTTTCATGCATTTGCTCGCGGTTTTCTCATGCATCCGGTGAAAACGACTGCAGATTTCCTGCCACCCCGAACTTGCAAGGATGTTGCCGTTTTCATCCACAACCGACGTGGAAATGCCCGTGGCCGCGTAAAAATGATCCGTCAGGTTCTGAAGATGGTCATGTCCCAGGATGTCCGCAATCGTGTGTTCCATTAGGTACCCCGCCTTATTGATTCGTATTTTGTGAAGCACCCGCACCCTCAGGAAAAAAGGAATGGGATCGGATAACATCCACAAGATTTTCTATATCGGCGGATTTGTCAAAGCAGTAATCCGCGCCCAGCCTGTAACATTCATCAAAATACTGGGGATAAGAATAATTGGTGTAAACGATGATCAAAGAGGGCCGGCTTTTGCTTTCCGTTTGGCTTCCCAGGGACTTCAGCACATCGATGCCGCTGCCGCCCGGCATCCGGATATCCAGCACGAGAATATCCGGTTGGTTATGGAAAAGCTGCTGCATCGTCCCGGTATAATCGCCGGCTTCGCACGCACTCTTTACGCCGCCGATCTCCTCGATCATATAAAGAAGCCGCCGGCGCATAATGTCCGAATCGTCTGCGACCAGTATTTTCAATGCAGCGGTCCTGTTCGTTTGGCAATATATAGCTATAATGGTTGATACACTCGTAAAAAGCCGCGATCTGACGGCTTTGTAAAAAGTTCAAGACCAAGGCTTGCGCGATTTCGAAGAATGCAGCGCCCTTGGCGTACGTGCATGTTTACAAGGCGTAAGCCGCAAATTCTGAGAAATCGCGCGTAACGCAGATATTGGACTTTTTACAAAGCCGTCATGGTTGGCATCAGGCAAAATGTGAAGACAAACTACCACGAAGCGATGCAGATGGGCTATAGGGCAAGTCGGAGATTGGCGTAAGGAAAAGAAGCAATTACTTGTAGGAAAACGCCTACAAACACACCGGAAAAAAACCGGGCCGTCACCCGGTATCCACAAGCCCGTGCCGGATGGCGTAATGCACGAGTTGCGCGTTGCCGTCCAG
Source organism: Desulfobacterales bacterium (assembly GCA_007134875.1). Classification (GTDB taxonomy): domain Bacteria; phylum Desulfobacterota; class Desulfobacteria; order Desulfobacterales; family Desulfosalsimonadaceae; genus B1SED10-16. The sequence goes on along the minus strand of SLJY01000169.1, from coordinate 24,411 downwards.
CTTCATCTTGGTCAGGATCCGGGAGCGATAGGTGCTGACGGTCTTGGGGCTGACGCACAGGCGGCGGGCGATGTCCGCCGGTGACACGCCCTTGGCAAGCATCACCAATACGGAAAATTCGCGGTCCGACAAAATTTCATGGGCCGGGGCGTCATGTTCGATATCGACCAGGTCCGCCAGTTGCTCGGCCAATCCGCTGCTGATATACCGGCCGCCGGCGGCCGCCTTCCGGATCGCGGCGATCAATTCGTCGTGGGCCTTGTCCTTGGTGAGATAGCCGGATGCGCCGGCCCGGATGGCCCGCACGGCATACTGCTTTTCGGGATGAACGCTCAGAATGAGAACGGGAAGCTTCGGATTTTCCTGCCGGATCGACCGGAGCACGTCGAGCCAGTCCGGCCCGGGCATGGATATGTCGAGCAGCACCACGTCGATGCCGCCGGCCGCCACCTTTTCGACGGCCTGGTGGCCGTTGACCGCCTCGGCCACGAACACCATATCCTTGATCTCGGCGATAATCTTCTGGAGACCGGCCCGCACGATAAAATGATCGTCTGCAACGAGAATCCGGATCATAGCTCTCTCACGCGCCCTCTGACAGGAATTTTCGCCCGCACGGTGGTTCCTTTTCCGGGGCGCCCCTCGAAATCGATGCTGCCGCCAAAGGCCAGGGTTCGCTCCCGCATCCCCACGATTCCGAAGGATCGGGTGCGGTTGATGCGGTCCTTCGTGATGCCGACCCCGTTGTCGTGTATTTTGAGCACCAGCATGTCGCCGGCGATGTACAAATCGATCATCACGGCCGTGGCCCGCGCATGGCGGCTGACGTTGGTCAGGGATTCGACCACGATGCGATACATTGCCGTGGCGATCCCCCCGTCGATGGTTTCAAGCCCGGAACTGCTGTTATAAGACACGGCAAGGCCGGTGCGGGCCTTGTACCTCTCCAGGTACCATTCGATGGCCGCTGCCAGGCCCAGGTCGTCGAGCATGGAGGGCCGCAGCTCGGATACAAGCTCGCGCGTGAACTGGATGAGGTAGTCGACGAGCTCGGTCATGGAGCGTGTGGTTTCAAAAAGCGCAACGCTTTCCGGAAAATGCCGGGCAAGCTGATTTTCATGGAGACCCAGGTCGATTTTCAGACCGGTCAGGGCCTGGCCTAGTTCATCGTGAACGGTCCGGGCGATTTCCGTCCGCTCCTGCTCCCGCACGTCCTGGAGGTAGGCCGCGAGCTGGCGCAGCTGGTGCCGGGACTGCCGGAGCTCGTTTTCGGCCTTTTTATAATCGGTAATATCCCGTAATATTGCAACGATTTTTTCCACGCGCCCCCCGGAGGACAGGGGGTGGTACTGTACCTCGAGCTGCCGGGTACCCGCGCCCGGATAAAAGCCTTTGCGCTCGTAGCGGACGTTTTCACCGGCAAAGCATCGGTCCATGTGAGGCTTGACGATAAACTGGAAATATTGCTCGCCCAGCACCCTTCCCACGCTCCGGCCGACCATCTCCTTTCGGGACTTTCCGTGCAGCTTCAGGTAGGCGCCGTTGGCCATCCGGTACCTGTAGTCCCGATCGATTACCGCCATAAGCTCCTCGGAACCTTCCACCGCCAGCCGGTATTCTTCCAGAAGCCCCTCGGACTGCTTCCGGGGGGTGATTTCAACGGCAAACCCCTCGATCTCGAAATCCCTGTCGGACAAGTGCCGGCTGATGCGCGCATTCATGGAAAGCCAGATGCGGCTGCCGTCTTTGCGGAAGGCCTCGCATTCAAAATTTTCCACGTAGCCGATTTTTTTAAGTTCTTTAAGAAATGCCTTCCGGCGCGCCGGATCCACGTGCAGCCGGAGGGATACGTCCCGGATATCGCGGGGGACCTGGTCGAACTGTTCGAATCCTGCTATCCGGGCCATTTCCGGGTTCACGTCGAGCACCTCCCCGCGGGTGTTGGTACGAAAAATACCCACGGGCGCGTTCATAAAGAGCTTGCGAAGGATGGCCTCACTTTCCCCCGACGATTTTTCTGGTTTGCTGCGGCTCATAACAGGTCCCAGGTTCCGACGATAGCGGCATCCGCATCCAATGCCGCGTTTTTTCTTGTAAACAGCGTGCAGTGCGAGACAATACCACGTATAGGCGAGCTTGAAAACCCATAAAGCGTTACGGATTGGGCAATCGCATGCAGGCAGGCGTCGCTCCCTTCTTACCGTCATCCGATTTTTATCGGGATCGGGATCGGAACCGCGCCGATATGCGGGAACGAGGGCAGAGCCCCTGATCCTGCAACTTCTGAGCAGGCCTGAAGGAAGTTGTAAAACATCCGATTCCGATTTTGGTGACGGGGTTACATCCCGGCGCCGCCAAGGTAGGCGCGAACCACGTCCGGGTTTTCCAGAAGCGATGCGGCCGAATCCGACATGACGATTTTCCCCAGTTCCATCACGTAGCCGCGGTGTGCCAGGCGAAGGGCCACGCGGGCATTCTGCTCCACCAGAACCACGGTTACGCCTGCTTCGTTGATCTCCCGTATGGTCTTGAATATCTGCCGGACCAGTACGGGGGCGAGTCCCAGGCTGGGTTCATCGAGCAGAAGCAGTACGGGGTCGGCCATGAGCGCCCGGCCGATAGCAAGCATCTGCTGCTCTCCCCCCGAAAGCGTACCGGCAAGTTGCCGGCGCCGTTCGGCCAGGCGCGGAAACAGCGAAAAAATCCACTCCAGGTTTTTTTTCACCTGCCCGGGATCATTGGTCGTAAATGCGCCGAGATCGAGGTTTTCCTGAACGGTCAGCGTCCCGAAGATGCGCCGCCCCTCGGGCGACTGGGCAATTTTGAGGCCGACGACCCGGTGTGCGGGAAGGCGGTGGATCGACTGACCGTTGAATACGATCTTGCCGGAAGCCGGGCGCACCAAGCCGGAAATGGCATTCAAGGTGGTTGTTTTGCCCGCGCCGTTGGCGCCGAGGATGGCCACGATTTCTCCTCGCTCCACCTGCAGGTCGATGCCATGGAGGGCCCGGACGTTTCCGTAGCGGACATGAAGATTGTGAACGTCAAGCATCATGGTTTTCCGGTATCATGCCATGGGTTGCAACGGCCCATCGGGGCTGTCAATTTCATAAGGCTTCCACGAAAGTTCCGGTTTTTATCTGTGTGGATCTGTGTGGTCTGTGGGCTCAAATAAAATGCGGAAAACCGAAAATCACAGCCCACGGATTACACAGATCCACACAGATAAAAACCCAATAAAATATTATAAATATTGGATTTTTAGGAAGCCATCAGAATTCGTCGTCATCGCCTCCGAGATACGCCTCAATGACTGCGGGATCCGACTGGATCTCGCCGGGGTTTCCTGCCGCGATCTTTTTGCCGTGCTCCAGGACCACGATCCGCTCGCATGCACGCATCACAAGGCTCATGTCGTGCTCGATGAGCATGACGGTAATCCCGCGATCCCGGATTTTCGAAATCAGCTCCACCAGGGCCGTGGTTTCATAATCGTTCATGCCGCCCGCCGGCTCATCCAGAATAATGAGCCGGGGGTCGGCCGCCAGAGCGCGCGCGATCTCCAAAAGCCGCTGGTTGCCGTAGGAAAGGTTTTTCGCGAGATTTCCGGCGTGCCCAGCCAGTCCCACGAACAAAAGCTCCGCCATGGCGCGGGCGACCGCGCGGCGCTCCTCGATGCGCTGGGAGGGAAGGCGGAGCATTGCAGCGACGGGGCCCGCCTTCATGCGGCAGTGTCGGCCGGCCAGAACATTTTCCAGGACGGTCATGCCGGAAAAAAGCCGGATATTCTGGAACGTCCGGGCGATTCCACGCTCCACGACCCGATGCGTGGCCATCCTGGAAATATCTTCGTTGCGGAAAAAAATTTTCCCGGAATCGAGCCGGTAATTTCCCGTAATGAGGTTGAAGACGGTGGTCTTTCCAGCGCCGTTGGGGCCGATCAGGCCGAAAACGGATCCTTCGGGCACCGTAAAGGAAACGTCTCCCACGGCCATGAGACCGCCGAAATACCGGATGGCGTTTTCAATGCGAAGCAGGCTCACGGTCGCACCTCTCCGCCTGACGCACCGTCTTGCGCACTGTTTTGCCCGCCGTTTTCGCCGTCGTCTTCGGCCACGCCATAGGAACGGGGCGCGGGCGGCAGAATCCCCTGGGGCCGGAAGATCATCATCGCCACAAGAACGATCCCGAATAAAAGCAGCCGGTACTGCTGCAAGCCCTGGAATAGCTCCGGCAGGCCGATAATGAGAAAGGCGCCAAGCAGCACGCCGGGAATGGAGCCCGCCCCGCCCAGGATGACGATCATGAACATGACCACCGATTCCCAGAAGGAAAACGATTCGGGTGATATGAACGTTATCTTGGAGGCGTAGAGATTGCCAACCATGCCGGCCCAGAACGCGCCGATGCCGAACGCGGCCAGTCGGTACCTGGCCGTATCGATGCCGCTTCCCTCGGCCGCCACCGGATCCTGGTTTAAAAACTGGAGCGCCCGGCCGAAGCGGGAATGCTCCAGCAGGTAGAATACCGTGATGGTAAAGGCCAGAAAAGCCGTTACCAGGTAAAAGTAATCGCCCGGGGCGACGATGCCGCTGATGGTGCGGCCAAAAAGGGACGGCGCGTCGATGCCGAAGATACCATTGGAGCCGCCCGTGATTCCGAAGACATTGTTGACCAGGGCGATCCGGACGATTTCCACCATGCCGATCGTGACGATCAGGAGGTAGTCCCCGCGCAGATGTATGATGGGCTTGGCAACCACCAGGGCGAACAGGCCCGCCGCGACCCCGGAAAGGGGCAGCAGCCAGAGGACGGGAACGCCCCAGGTGGTATTGATCACGGCGGTGGTGTAGGCCCCCACGGCGAAAAACGCCCCATGCCCCATGTGAAACATGCCGGCATATCCCAGGATGATGTTGAGCGAGAGGCCCAGCAGGGCATAAATGGCGATGTTGTTGAGCACGTCGAGCTGGTAGTTGCCCAGGAAAAAGGGCGCAGCCAGCCAGCAGGCCGCAATGACCGCATACAGTGGCTTTTTTATTTTTCTCGCGGCAACCGTCATATCATTATTCTTAAGGCACTCGTAAAAGTCGCGATCTGACGTCTTTGTAAAAAGTTCAAGATCAAGGCTTGCGCGATTCCTATAAATGCAGAGTACTTAGCGTACGTGAAATTTTGAGGAATCGCGCGTAACGCAGATATTGGACTTTTTACGAAGCCGTCATTTTATATTTTTTCCGCTACGCGCTCGCCCAGTAGCCCGGTCGGCCGTACGATCAGGATCAGGATCAAAACGAAAAAAGCGATGGCGTCCTTCCAGGCGTTGGAGATATAGGCGGCCCCCATGGATTCGATCACGCCCAGAAGCAGTCCCCCCACCATGGCGCCGGGAATATTCCCGATGCCGCCCAGGATGGCCGCGGTAAACGCTTTCAGGCCATACAACCAGCCCATGGTGAAATTGATCTGACCGTAGTGAAGCCCCACCATCAGACCGGCCGCTCCCCCCAAAGCCGGTCCGATAAAAAAGACCAGCATGATAACCCGGTCCACGTTGATCCCCATCAGGCGGGCTGCATCCTGGTCGATGGCCGCTGCCCGGATGGCCGTTCCCGTCCGGGTTTTCTGAATAAAGATGTAGAGCCCGACCATCAGCACAAGCGATGTGGTCAGGATCACCAGGCGCATCACGGGGATGGAAAGGCCGAATACGTCAAGCACATGGGTTGGCAAAAGCCCCTGGGGATAGACCCGGGGACTGGGTCCGTAGACGAGCATGATGGTGTTGGAAAACACGATGGATGCCCCGAGCGCCGAAACCACCGCCGAAAGCCGGGGGGATGTCCGGAGGGGCTTGTAAGCCGCGCGGTCCAGGAGGATCCCGATGACGCCGACGAGCCCCATCACCATCACCGCCAGCACCAGCAGGCCGGCCACGGCCCCGACAGTGTCGGTAAGCGCCAGCGATGCCAGCAAGGTGAGTCCCAGATAGGCCCCGATGGTGAACAGATCCCCGTGGGCGAAGTTGATGAGCTTGAGAATCCCGTATACCATGGTGTAACCCAGCGCGATCAGCGCATAGATCCCCCCCACGGCAAGGCCGTTGGTCAATTGCGTAAAAAACTGCTCCACGAAATGTTTTCCGGATTCGGATGTATTCGGCAGCGCGCCCGGCAGTCTGCTGCGGCACGCTTCACGGCGTTTCCGCCGCCGGGGGGAGCGAGTGTCCGCTTCCGGCGGCGGCGATGCACAATTTACATTTGCAGGACGAAGCGGCCTTCGTCGTCTACCTCATACACCCTGTAGACATCGCCGATTCGGTCGCCCTTGTCGTCAAAATCAATAGTGCCGGTCAACCCGGGGAACTCCGAAAGACCGTTTTTCAGGTAGTCCGCGATGGTATCGGTGTCCGTGCTGCCGGTTTCTTCGATGGCCTTTGCCAGAACGCGGAATCCGTCACCCGCCAACACGGCCCAGATGGAACCGGGGGCCTGTCCGTAGGCTTCGTTATAGGCATCCAGGAATGCCTTGGCCTCCGGGGACGGAAGGTCGCCGGGGACCGGCGGGGAAAGGAAACGGAACCCTGCGCCCGCGCGTGCGCCTGCGATCTTGACGAGATCCGGATTATTGTTGGCATCCCCGCCGATAAAGGGGGTATCCAGGCCCATTTCCAACTTCTGACGCAGGAGCATGCCGGCTTCGGGATAATATCCCGTGAAGAAAACCACGTCCGGATTGTTCCCCCGAATTTGCGTGAGAATGGTGGTGTAATCCTGCTCACCGGGGGTCAAGGCGTCGAAAAACACCACTTCGGCCGCCGATGCATCGATCAGGGCCCGCGCCTCGTCGGCCAGGCCGCGTGCGTAGGTGGTGGAATCATGGAGTATGGCGATTTTGTCGTGTCCGTCTGCAAGCATGGTTTCGACAGCCACTCGCCCCTGCTCGTCATCGCGGGGGCAGGTGCGGAAAAAATACGGCAAGCCCTTTTCAGACAGGCGCACGGAGGTGGATCCGTTCGCGATCTGGAGGGTTCCGGTTGCGGCATAGATGTTCTGGGATGCCTCGGTGATGGACGATCCGTAGGTTCCGATGACGCCGACCACGTCTCTCTGGACCAGGCGCTGCGCAGCGGTGGCCGCGGTCCGGGGGTCCCCGCCGTCATCCGCCACGACGACTTCGACGGTTTTGCCCAGAATACCGCCCTGTTCGTTGATCTCATCCGCCAGAAGTTCCACGATCCGGCGCATGTCCTGCCCCTCGCTGGCCCAGGAGCCGGTAAGGGGGCACATCAGGCCGATACGGATGGTATCGGAGGAAAACACGGGGCCTGCCCAGAACAGGGAGGCTGCAACAAGGAGCAACAATATCTTTTTCACTTTCCCCTCCATAATTGGAATTCAACGATTAGATTTTTTAGTATACACGACAGGAGTAATATGTTCTCATACCGAACCTTATCAAGCGAGTCAACAGGAAACAATGCCTAAACAGAGTTTGGGGATGCCGATCTACCGACCGGTCTTCTGCAGGACGTTGCCTGCGACGATAAAAACGAGTCCTGCAACGGTGGAAAGGAGAATCGGCTCTTTGGCGATATAGTGGATAAAAACCAACGAAAGAAACGGGGAAAAAAAGATAAGCGAACTGATTTTCGCCGCGGAACGGGTATGCCGAAGCGCCTGAAGCCATAAAACAAACGCGATGCCCATTTCGAAGAAGCCGACGTAAAAGGCGCCTGCAAGCCCCTGGGCGGACGGCGGACGTATGCCTGAAAAGATCAAACATACAGTAAAAATAAAGGGAAACGCGACGGTGAAGTTCAAAAACAGGGCGCATACCGGCTCGATTTTGCTGCGCGTGTTGTATATCCAGTACAACGCCCAGATCACGGTACTGCCAAGGGCCAGGGCCACCCCGCCGATGTTCGAGAATTCGAGGGACAACGGGCGGCCGTGGGTGGCGATAATCACCACGCCGAAATAGCTTACCAGGATGCCCGCCAATTCCCGGCCGCTGACCCTGTGGCCGAGCAAGGGGATGGAAAGAAGCGTCAGGGTGATGGCCCAGGTATAATTGAGCGGCTGGGCCTCCTGTGCCGGCAGTAGATCGTAGGCAAAAAACAGGACCACGTAATACAAAAACGGATTGAGAACCCCCAGCACCGCAGCCCCGGCAAGGTCTCTGGCCGTGTAGCCGCGAAAAAGACGGAACCTGCCGGTTGCCGCCACGATCATTCCCAGGCAGAGAATCGATGCAATATCCGCCCACAAAAGCAGTTGCAATGGAGACATGTGCGCAAGGGACAGTTTGAAGGCCGTGGCCACCGTGGACCACAGCAAAACCGTACTGCCGGCGTAGAGATAGGCTTTTTGCTGCCCGGAAATAATCAAGGGTGAATCCTGTGATGCAGGCGTAAAAAGCAGCGGTTAGACGACTTTGTAAAAAAGCCAACCGCACAACGGCTTCATGGTCGTGATCGCCGGGTTCGTTGCAGGACAATCTTTATCAATACCGCGAAGAAACTAAAAAGGACAGAAAAAAACGAGCCAAACAACTAAACAAAAGGTCAGATCATACCGATTCTACCTTGTAAGATAGCAAGAACATCGATATGATCGCAGAGCTTTTCATCCGGGCGAAAGATTTGGGCGAAAGAGTTGACGTCTTCGTAAAAAGTCCAATATCTGCGTTTACGAGTGCATCATCCTATGCTCCTGAGAAATTTCGTACAACGAAGAGATTGGATTTTTTCCGAAGTTATCATTTTTACCATTTTCACCGACGGAATGGGCATGTTTAAAAGCATCCGGTCGAAACTCATCGCCATCATGACCCTGATACTGCTATTAACAGCGATGGTGATCATCTATATAACCCACAGGGACGTGGGCCGCGAGATCCTGCACAGCGAGCAGCAGAATGTGGAAAACATCATGGACATGGTGTTTTTAAATATCCAGGGCGTCTACCGGGGGCTTATCTCCGACCGCGTCAGCAGCATCGAACAAAGCAAATCCCACCTCAAAAGAAATGCGAAAATCGCCCTGTCCGGCCTTGATTTTTATTTTCCGGATCCGGAGTTGACGGACCGGCAGGCGGAAAATTCCCGAAAACGGAAGCTCATCGATTGGATCTCCCGCCTGGAGATGGATACTGTCGGCTTTTTCGCCGCCGACGACAATGATCGGGTCGTCTTTGATCCCGGAGACAGCTTCGTTGATATGAACCTGCGCGACGTAAAGGATATCAAGAACCAACCCCTTTCGAATGTCGTCAACCGCCCCGGGGCATCCTACGATCAGTTTGCCGTTTTCTCATCCGGGAAATCCGGCGCGCAGAAAGGCACCGAAAAACTTGCCTATCTGGTAGCTGTTCCCCGTTGGGACTGGGTTCTCGGGGTCTTCGTTGATATCTCCCACATCCGGGATGCGGAAGAAAACAAGCTGCAGGCGCTTACCCGGGAACTGGCGGACCAGCTCCAAGATGTCCGCATCGCCGGAAGCGGATCTATATTCATTTTCGATGGCGGCGAAGCCTATATTATACCGCCGGCCGGCATCGAAGACACAAACGCTTTGAAAAGCGATTTTTCGGCGCTGGTCCGGGCGGGAGCGGAAAACAAACAGGCCAGGGTCCGGGTGGACGGTGATGAAATGATCGCTTATACCCGGTTTTTCCGGCCGCTGAACTGGCACCTGAGCATCCTGATTCCGGAGTCGGCCATACAGGCGCCGGCAAGAAGCCTGGTGCAGCGCCAGTCGCTATTCATTGCGGGGATACTGTTTCTGGGAATGCTGATTGCGGTTTTTTTTGTTCGTCATATTTCCCGTCCTTTAGGGATCCTGGCAGCTCATGCCCGGGGCCTCGCACGCAACGACCTGACTTCCGACGGGTTTGATTCCGGCCCATTGAGCGAACTGACGGAACAAAACCGCGACGAGGTCGGCGCGCTGGCCGAATCGTTTCTGTTCATGCAAAAAGAGCTCCGGGAAAATGTGCGCCGACTGCTGGAGTCGACCCGGGCCAATGAACGCATTGAAAGCGAACTTCTCATTGCCCGCAATATCCAGATGAATTTTCTGTCCCGCGAGCATCCGCCGTTTCCGGAGCGCCGCGATTTTGACATTTTCGCGGTGCTGGAGCCTGCACAGCACGTGGGCGGCGACCTCTATGATTATTTTCTGATAGACGAAAACCATCTGTTTGTTTCCGCCGGAGACGTATCGGACAAAGGCGTGCCGGCGGCTTTGTTCATGGCCGTGACCAAGACCCTGATGAAAGCGGTTACCGAGCAGGGGCATGAACCGTCCGAGATTCTGGCCCGGGTGAACAATGAGCTATGCCGGGGCAATGACGCCTGCATGTTCGTAACCCTTTTCTGCGCCATTTTGAACCTGAACAGCGGCAAACTGCATTACAGCAACGCCGGGCACAACCCGCCCCTTTTCCAGAAATCCGGCCAGAAAGCCGAGTGGCTGGATTTGCCGCCAGGCATGGTTCTGGGAGGGATGGAGCATTCCGTTTACCAGACCTGGCATCTGGACATGGCGCCCTGCGACAAGCTGCTGATATACACGGACGGCGTGACCGAGGCCATGAACCCGTACCAGGCCCTTTATTCGGATGAGCGACTGCGCCGGGAAGTCCGGGCGCGCGCATCCGCCGATCCGGAAAACCTGGTCAAAGGAATCCTTGAAACAGTAAACACCTTTTCCGAGGGAGCGGCGCAGTCTGACGATATCACCATGGTGGGGCTTTTATACAAGGGGCAGTAAGAAGCAGATTATCCATTATAGATTGTCTACGTTTATGCATTTCCGGAGTAAAATCTTTATTGCCACAACAGGAATCCTTCTGGGCGCCCTTGTCCTCAACTCCGTTTTGAGCATTTCCTTTTTTGAAAAAATTTATTCCCGGTCCCTTACCGCCATCCTGGAATCGGCGGGCAAAAATCTGCAGCAAAAAATCGAGCGCGGCGTTCGCCTGGGCAAACCGCTTGACGCGTTTGAAGGAATGACCGAAATGCTTAAGGCATTTCTTGAGGACAACCCCCGGGCGGCGAACGTGGCTGTTTACAACGAACAGGGGGAGATCCTTGATTCGGCAAGGACCGAATCCCCGGACCATGGCGTGCTTACCGGCCATGTCCGGGCGCATCTTCCCGGAACGGAAATCGTCACGCGTCTTATGAGCGACCAATACCTTATTTATGTTCCTTTGTTTCACAGTGGCACGTCCCCCGTCGGAGCAGTGGCGGTTTCCGTATCCAGGCAGGAGGTTCGGGATAAAATCCGTGAAATGATCGGCGGTGCCGTAGTGCGGTTGGGATGGACGCTGGGGCCGGCATCGCTGCTGCTGGCCATTTTGATAGGCTTTTTCGTGCTGCGCCCCATCCGGAAAGAGATCCAAAATATTCACGAAGATCTTGTCCCCTATATGAAGGACCCGCGGGAAGAAAAAACCTTTTCGGGGCAAAACGAAAGCGAGGCGGATGATTACGGCAACCGTGCCGTTGACGAACCGCCATCCCCGGACCGGCAACAGATAATAGACTTCCGCCAGGTCAGAAATGAAATCCGGCAAATCGGTTTCTTTCTTCAGGCCGTGGCCATGGAAATCCGCTCGGACAGCCTGCATTGCCTGAAAATCAGGAAAAACCTCCCGGAGCTGGCGGCAATCCGCTCCGAGCTGCAGAAGGCCGGCGACACCCTTTTGGCGTACCTGGAAAACCAGGGCGCCGCGCACGGGCTGCGAGATGACCTGAATGCGCTTTTACGGGAAAACGATTGGATTGTAAGCCAGATCGACGCGCTGCTTCATGGGAAAACCCTTCCACCGGCTGCCGGCCGCCGTAAGGCTGAATCCGGCCCCGGGCCCGCTACGGCCGGATCCGCAGGTGATTCCGGTGGAGCGAACCCATGAAAAGGGACCTGAGCCTGCGCGTTCATATTTTTGTTATCGCCGTGCTGGTGATCCTTATGGGCCAGTCCGTCTATTCCTGGCTCAACCTCCGGTCCTTTCAATCCAGCTATATCGGCGCCCTTCAGGAAAAAACAAACCAGATGGGCAATTTTCTGCGCGAGGATATCCAGCACGTTCTGAAAATGGGCCTCCCGCTGGATGCCGTTTCCGGGCTGGAGCAGTCCCTCGCCAGAACCCTGCACGATATCCCGGAGGCCGGTTTTATTGAAGTCGTGGATGCCGATGGCTACCTTCTCTACCGGGCGGATTCCGAAGGCGCGGAAAAAACGGACCCTGAACGACAAAAGGGACGATTTGCGACGAAACCCTACGCGCAGCAACTCAAACGGATGGGCCTGTCACCGCGGGATACCGATATCGCCATTGCCCTTAAGCCGGAAGAACAGGTTGCCGGATATATCCACATCCATATTTCCGGGCACCTGATTCAGGCCAGATCCAGGCAGATCCTGTGGGATATGCTGACGGTGATGCTCACCTCCCTCCTGTTGTCTTTCGAGTTTCTCACCTTTTTCGTGGTTTATTATATCCGGCACCCGCTGGATGGACTGAGGCGGGATATCGCTGTCCGGTTTTCGGCATGTCGGCCGGTCAACCTGGAGAAATATCGTTTCCTGGGGAATATCGGCATGCTAGCGCGCTACTACAACGCCGTTCTCAACAATTACCTGAACGCTTTTACCCTGGAACCGAAGGCGTTGTCGGATTGCGCGGGCAAAAGGGACAACTTGCGGCAGGCTGTTCGACGCCAGGATGCAAACATTCAGGAAATCGGCCGGAAAACCAAGGCATACCCAGCCTCCGGGCTGCCAGCCCAAGAGCCGGAATCCGCGGCACCGGGGAGGCTCGGGACCCTTCTCGGGAAAATGCATAAACAAACGCGGCGCCTGGCCCGTACCGCCGGCATCACTGCCGGGCCGGCACAGCCGTCTTTTATCGCCAACGAACCGGACGCCGCTTATCAGGCGATGCCCGCCTCCCTGATTCGCCCCCTGATTTTTCTTTTCATCATGGCGGACGGCTTCAGCCTCTCTTTTTTCCCCATGTTCGTGGATTCCATGTATGAGCCTGTCCGGGGGCTTTCACGGGAGATGGCGATGAGCCTGCCCATGTCTGCCTTTATGCTGATTCTGGCCATATCCATGCCCCTGGCCGGAAGCCTGAGCGATTCCAGGGGATGGTATAAGCCCCTGATTCTGGGCCTGGTGGTAAACGCTGCCGGCCATTTGCTGACAGCCCTTTCCCAGGATATCATCCAGCTCATTGCTTTCCGGACTATGACCGCGGCCGGATTCGGGATCGTCTTTATCTGCGCCCAGCGATTCGTGATCGACAACACCAGTGCCCGTTCGAGGGCCATGGGGATGTCCGGGTTCCTGGCGGCTTTTTTCAGCGGCGATATCTGCGGGACGGTCGTGGGCGCCATGCTGGCCGAGCGGATCGGATACGGCCCGGTATTTTACGTCAGCGCCTTTTTTTCCGTGCTGGCCCTGTTTTTTCTTTTGGCGGTATTCAGAGGGTCGTTCCGCCCGCCGAGGGCCGAACCGGCGGGCGACGCAGGCGTTGCTTTCAGCGGATACCAGTTGATACGGGTTTTCCGGGACAAAGAGTTTTTCTCTGTCGTCTGGCTGCAGGCGGTGCCGGCCAAGCTCGCGCTGGTGGGCTTTTTGTTTTTTTTCGTTCCCCTGTATCTCAACAGCATCGAAGCCATTCAATCCAGCATCGGCCGCGTGATCATGTGCTACAGCATCTGTATTATTTTCTTCGGCCCCCTGGTGTCCTGGATTTTTCCCCAGGAACAGCTCCGAAAGTACCTTGTGGGTGCGGGCGGCCTGCTGACTGCGGGGGCAATGCTCTCTTTCACCTTTACGAGCGGTTTCGGGGCGCTGCTGGTCGTCGTGATTGTGCTGGGTGTCGCCCAGAGTATTTCGGTGCCTTCCCAGGCCGCCGTTATTTCGGAGACCGCGGCGGTGAAAGAAATGGGCGCCGGCACCGGAATGGGAATATACCGCTTCTGGGAACGCACGGGCAACGTGGCCGGACCACTGCTCATGGCCCTATTGATTGCGCGGCTGGGCTATGAAAAATCCGTTGTCGCCCTGGGGGGAGTAATTCTGGCATGCAGTTTGCTATATCTGGCATTGGTGGTATATAACGCACGGAACCCAAAGCAAGCAGACGATTTCCAATTTTGATGCACTCGTAAAAAGTCTCGATCTGACGGCTTTGTAAAAAGCTCAAGATCAAGGCTTGCGCGATTTCGAAGAATACAGAGTACTTGGCGTACGTGTATGTTTACAAGGCGTAAGCCGCAAATTCTGAGAAATCGCGCGTAACGCAAATATTGGACTTTTTACAAAGCCGTCAATTTTACCGCATCGACTTTGTCAGCGGATATCTCACATAGCCGACTATAGCGAGACACCCGCTTCCTCGTATCTGCTGCAAACTTGAAAATCGCTCAGATTAGGTATTGCAAAATCATCAGGTCACGACTTTTTACGAGTGCTCAGAAAAAAGGCATTATGCAAAAATATTTCGATTTTCTGGACAACCAGATCAATGATCGGCTGCAGGTGGATATCGGCTTTAACAGCCGGCCGGGCGCCGCGATCTATCCGATGGATCCGGAAACGATGGCCGGTTTTCGTAAGCGCTACGATTCTATCAAGCGGTTTCAGGCCATTACCGCGTCCCTGTTTTCGGCGTCCCTCAAAGGGGAGGCGGACCCCGTAATCGCCCGCCTGATCATCAACGAACTGCCCGGTGCACATGGGTTTTCCCATCATGCGGCGCTGCACCGGCATGCCGATCAGATGCAAAAGGATCTGACCCCGGTTTTTTTCCGGACCGACGAAACCGTCCCCGGCCGGATATCCGAAATCCAGCCGCCCGGATCGCTGTGGTGCACCTTTGAGCAATTGTACTTGTTCTACAGGCGGTTTGCGAACGATTTCACTTCCTGCTCGGTTTTCGATACCTCCCTGTCAAGGCAGTTCGTCGAACGGCTCAACCGCTTTCTTCCCTTTGAGCCGGTGGTCCATCACCTGCTGGACAATGCCTCCGTGCCGTCCGGAATGCGGTTTTTTCTGCAGCGCACCCGGCAGCACGGCCTGAAATACTATGGCTACAACAGAAACATTGCCGCCTACGACTGCAACTTTGTCCGGGCGCACGCCTTTCAGGGTCTCATGTCGGACAATTACTTCTCGGGCCGGATGGACGCTTGGAAAAAGGGAACGGTAACGTTCGACCTACCGCCTTCCATCGTTTTTGATGAAAAGATTCCCATGATTTTTCCGTTTCTCGAAAAGACCCGCTCCTGGTATCCGGATGAAATCCGGTCGCTTTTCCCCTATACGGCCCTTGCAACGCCCGATGGGTTTATTCTGGAGGACGGGCGGCACATCTCTCTGGAAGTCTTTTCCCGGCTCCCACGCAGCGAACGGCCATATTACTTTAAGTATGCCGGCAGCAATCTGGCGCTCAACTGGGGGAGCAAGGGCGTCTATTATGCGGGCATGCTTTCCCGGAGCGCCATGGATGCACTGAAAGTAAAGGTGCAAAAGGATTTCGGCCGGAAGAAATACTGGATACTTCAGAAAAAGCACGCTATGAAGGAACATATTGCCTGGCTGGACAAAGCCGAAAGTCCGAAAGAAGGCCCGGCCACCGCAAAGTTCAGTGGATTCTACGGCCCCGGGGGGTTGATGGCCGTATTGGTCATGCACCGTCCGTTTCACAAGGTGCATGGCACCGATGAAACCATTGTAAGCATCTGCTGATGACGCTGCAACAGCAACGGAGATTGATATGGTAAAATCCCTTTCCAACGCAGCCGCAGGTATTATACTGACGGCCTTTGTAACGACGTTTCTTCTCGTGCAGCCTGTCGGTGCTGAACAATACAGAGCAGGCTACCTGGAAGGCGGCTCATACTGGCTCTTTTCCGACTCCATGGAAGCGGTCAGGCAGTCTATACAGGCAAAAGGATGGGAGGAAAAGATTGTGTTTCCGGAAGATGCATGGTTCAGCCCCGGGTGGGACCGTGACGATCAGCTGGAAGATCGGGCCGACGCACTGATGGGACGGAAGGACCTGGACATGATCGTCTCCGCCGGAACCGATGCCACCAGGGCCCTGCTGGCGGCCAACAACGGGAAGACCCCGATTGTCGGAATGGCAATTTCCGATCCGATCGATGCCGGGTTCGTGGACAGCCGGGAAGATTCCGGAGTGGACAACTTCACCGTCCGCCTCGATCCGGACAGATACCGCCGTATGATCGAAATGTTTCACCAGGTTGTGGAATTTGAAAGGCTCGGCCTGATCTACCCCGATACGGCTTCGGGCAGGCAGTATACAAACCTCCGGGAGGCCGAAGCGGTTGCGCGGGAAAGAGGCTTCGAAATTCTGACCTATGACCGGATTAACACGGAATCCGCCGAGGATTGCCTTGAAGGGCTCCGGTATCTCGTGGGGCAGGGCATGGACGCCTTTTTTATTCCGTCTCTTCTGGGATTCGACTGGGAAAACAGCGACGTGGAGATGATTTTCAACTACCTTAACGATAAAGGCATTCCCACGTTTGCCCGAAACGGTTCGCGGGATGTCCGGGCAGGCGCCCTGATGGGGTTTTCCACCGTCGATTTCAGCCGGCGCGGCGATTTTATTGCCGACGGGATAATCCGGATCCTGGAGGGCGAAAAACCAAGGAATCTGAACATGGTGGACCGGGGAACACCCAAGATATCATTCAATCTCCGGGTTGCCAACATAGTCGGCTTCAATCCCCCTTTTGACCTGCTGGCCGCAACGGATGAACTCTACCGGGAGATTGTCCTTCCGGAAAACAGGAAAATCCGTTGATGTTTCTTCCTATGCTAAGGTTGATGCACTCGTAAAAAGACTCGACCCGACGGCTTTGCAAAAAGTCCAAAATCAAGGTTTGCGCGATTTCGAAGAATGCAGAGCGCTTAGCGTTCATGAAATTCTGAACAATCGCGCGCAAGCTCAGATTTTGGACTTTTTACGAAGCCGTCAAGGTTCTTTGTCAAAAAAGGGTATAGCAGCCGGATCATGTCGGATTGTTGACCGTCGGGATTTTGACTTTCAGGAAACGCTGCTTTTGCTTATCCCCGGAAAAAACACCGGTAAAAGCACCGGCTAACGCACAAAAAAAACAAAGGCTGCCGGGTGGAACAAGTATTGCAAATATATAACAGGAAGTGCAACAGGATGCAATTTGCATCTTTCGTATCCGGTTCACGGGGTTTCGTCCGAATCCGTCGGATAATTTCCTTGACATTATTGATGCACTCATAAAAAGTCTCGATCCGACGGCTTTGTAAAAAGTTCAAGATCAAGGCTTGCGCGATTTCGAAGAATACAGAGTACTTGGCGCACGTGCATATTTACAAGGCGTAAGCCGCAAATTCTGAGAAATCGCGCGTAACGCAGATATTGGACTTTTACGAAGCCGTCATAATTGGAGTGGCAATGCGTCTCTACCCTACTACTGACAACCGAATAAATTCCAGCCTCCGGATAGTCTTTGGCATTGTCACTATCCTGTCGATAATGTGCACGGCGTGCCAGTCAAAAAACCAAACAGCGCCGCCGCCGGTACAATGGGATTTCGAGCAGGATGCTATTCATCTGCAATATGACGCCTCCCCCGATCTGAATCAGTACGGCGGTTCCTCCCACACGCTCATGCTCCTGGTGTTTCAGCTTAGCGATGCCGCTGATTTTACAAACTACACCCAAACGCCAGACGGCATCCTCCGGCTGCTCCAATATCACGACCTTGACCGGCGAAAAAGCATCGACCTGAAAAACAAGACGGATCTTCAGCGTTTCTTTATCAACCCCGGAAGCAGCGATGTGCTGCATATCGACCGGGTAGAAGATGCCAGGTGGATTGGTGTGGTGGCCGGGTACTTCGATAGCGTACCGGAACAATCCACCCGGCTGGTCCGGATACCGGTCGAAAAAACAGAACATGGGTTTTTACGAAAAACTATCCACTCCCGGCCCGGCCGCCTTTTTGTCGATCTGCAACTCGGCCCCCGTGCAATGCATCTCCGAAAGGACCCCTCATGAAGTCGCAATGCCCGTTGTTCTGGCACCAGGGGTTGTTTTTGCAGCCTCACCATTTTCAACAGTTCGATAATTACCAGCATTCGCTGTTACTCCCCCTGAAAGAGCATATTTCGCCTTATTTCTGGGGGATCATCCGACACCGGATAAACAAAAACGCACTGAAAAACCAGGTTTTTGAAATCCACCAGGCGGAGCTGCTTTTCCCGGGCGGCACCTGGGCGGAATACCCCGGCAACAGTTTTCTGCAATCCCGGTCTTTCGATCTTGCATGGGTGGAAACGGACAAACCGTTTACCGTGTATCTGGGATTGAAAAAACTGGATCCCAATACGCCCAATGTAAAAGTGCTCGAAAATGCCGACGGTGCAAACGATGCGGCCGTCCGCCTGGTAACCGGCAGAGATGCGGAGGAAATCGACGATCTGTACGCCGAAGGACCCGCCGCCGCTGTCCGGAAAATGCAATACATGCTTCGGATTTTCTGGGAGACCGAGATCAACCGGATCAACGACTACGAGCTTCTGCCGGTTGCCCAGCTTTTGCGGGAGGGCGATGACATCGTACTCTCCGGGGAATTCATCCCGCCGTGTATGACGGTGGAAGCCTCCGACAGCCTGTTCAAACTCGTCAAATCGGTCCGCGACCAGCTTGCCTCCCGGTGCCGGCAACTCCAGGAATACAAAAGCCCCAAGGAAATGCAGGTATCGGCTTTTGATACCGAATACATGGTCTACCTCCTGGCGCTTCGATCCCTGAACCGGTATGCCCCGGTCCTGTTCCATCTCCTGGAGGCAAAAGCCATCCATCCATGGCATGTGTACGGGTTGTTCCGCCAGATAGTGGGAGAGCTCAGCTCGTTTTCCGACCGGATCAATGCCCTTGGGGAAGCCGCAAATGACACGAAACTGATGCCGGCCTACGATCACGGGAACCTGACGGGCTGCTTTTCCGATGCCGCGATGCTTATCACCGAACTGTTAAACGATATTATTATCGGCCCGGAGCATATCATCCGCCTGGATGCCGATGAAACGGGATTTACAGCGAATATCCCCCCGAAGGCCCTGGACCGGCGAAACGAATTTTACCTGGTACTCAGAAGCAAAACCGATGCGGCCGGGCTGCAAAAAACCCTGAAAAACATCGTGAAAATATGTTCCATCGACCATATGCCGACACTCATTTCCCGGGCACTGCCTGGGATCGCCCTGGAACAGAGCAAGATACCGCCCCCCGGGTTGCCCCGGCGACCGGATTCGACCTATTACCGTGTCGATCGCTCGGATGCTTTATGGCGATATGTCGAACGCCATCAAAATATCCGTATTTACTGGGAAAACTCGCCAGAAGACCTTGCCGCGGAACTCGTGGTACTGCGCAAAGACGCATAGCGATGGTTTTCCCGCCACGCCATTTTATTCAATCACCAGGTGAAGCGCCATGACGGAGTCCGCCCACTCGCCATCCGCGTCCGTAAACGGATACCAGCCGGCAGACCGGCTGATTGATTGCTTCATGGAAATAATCGCCTATACCCTGTACCTGGTTGAAGGCCTGGGCCGGCACCACCCGGATTTCGAATCCGTACAGGCGCATTACGAAACGCTTCTGGAAAGGTCGGGGAAACAGGCCAAGCTTGCGAAAATTCACCGCCCTGACTGGAAAAAGGGGTGCTTCCCGGTGTGCGCATGGGTTGATGAAAAAATCATGTGCTCATCCTGGTCGGAGCAAAACAGGTGGCAGCAAAATCAGCTACAGCTCAAATTCTTTCAGACAACCATGGCGGGCAGGGAATTTTTCAGCCGCCTGGAGAGCTTGAAAGAAAACGATCGGGAAGTCCGTGAAGTTTATACCTATTGCCTGGCATTGGGATACAACGGTCAGTTCTATGCGGATGACGATCAAATCGAACTATCCGAGATCAAGGTGGACAACCTTTTGAAATATTTCAGTGAAGATCAGGAAATGAACCTTCCTGAAGCGCTCTTCCCGGAAGCCTGCCAGGATCGATCCGGAAAAGGCGCTGTGCCGAAGTTTGCCGGAATATTCTCATCTGCATCCGGTAAATTGCTTTTGATCCTGCCGCCGCTTGCTGTGGCGGGCGCATACCTTCTTTATCATGAAAAACTCCGGGCGCTGCTTGGATAATTCTTACACGCGATTGGCGGGTCGGTCCCATGATTCGTAAAATACGGATGATTTTCCTGTATGCCCTGTTGCTGGTGATTTTTGCCGTATCCATTGCAGCACTGGTCGTCTTTATGCGATGGCCGTGGTGGGTCGGACTTCCCCTGGCCGCAGGGTTTCTCAGCGTCGTGTTCGGGCTTCTTTTCCTGAAAAAATATTTGCTGCGCCGCCGGGAAAGACAATTCGTCCGGCAGGTCATTGACCAGGATGTAAGCGCCATCGGCAATGCGCCCCCTCATGAGCAGCGTCATCTGAAGGATCTGCAGGAAAAATGGAAAACTTCCGTTGATCTGCTTCGGCAGTCCAACCTGAAAAAACTCGGCAACCCCCTGTATGTGCTGCCCTGGTATATGGTGCTGGGCGAATCGGGCAGCGGCAAGACAACCGCCATCAGAAATGCCAAGGCGAATTCGCCGGTGGCCGAAGTCAGCGCCGGTATCGCCGGAACGCGCAATTTTGACTGGTGGTTTTTTGACGAGGCCATCGTACTGGATACCGCCGGCAGGTACTCTGTTCCCGTAGATGATGAGCCGGACAGGCAAGAGTGGGAGCGCTTTTTGACCCTGCTGGCCAGATACCGGAAAAAAGAGCCGCTCAACGGCATCATCCTGACCGTCAGTGCCGATCATCTGCTGACAAAATCCGCCGACGACCTGCGGGAAAACGGGCTGAACCTGCGCAAGCGCACCGATCAGCTCATGCGGATATGCGGCGCTAAATTTCCCGTATATCTCATGGTTACAAAGCTCGACCGGGTACATGGTTTCAACCCGTTCAGCCAGATGATTCCCGATGACCGTATGAACCAGGCCATGGGGTACAGTGCTTGCGAACCGGCGGACACGTGGCAGTCATTTCTGGACACCGCGCACCGGTTTGTCTGCGACCGGCTTAAAGATCTGCGGCTGTTGATTATTCAGGGATCTTCCCGGATCGACCCGGGCGCATTGCTCTTCCCGGATGAATTCAACAAACTCTACGCCGGTTTGAACGCTTTTGCCCAGGGCGTTTTCCAGGAGAACCCGTACCAGGAAACCCCCATGTTCATGGGGATTTATTATTCAAGCGGCAAGCAGGGGGAAAAACCCTGCTCCGAGTTTATCGATCATTTCAATATTGCGGCCGCCGCGCCGGCCAATCCCCGAAACGGCCTGTTTCTGAGGGATTTCTTTAAAAAGATTCTGCCCGGTGACCGGAATCTGTTTTTGCCGATTCACGAATATTTCCGATGGCGGCGAATTACGGCGCGTCTCGGGCTTACCGCATGGTGCCTTCTCTGGATCTGCCTGCTGGGTCTCGTCAGTTTTTCATATTTTAAAAATATCGAATCCATAGAGGAAATATACCGTACAACCGACAGCATGCCGGTCTTTACCGGTGATCTTTCCACCGACTTGCTGATGCTTTCGGATTACGGCAGCCGGATTGAGCAGGTCCGGCAACTGAACCGGAACTGGCTTGTCCCCCGATTCGGCTTTGATCACAGCCTTCGGGTGGAAAAGCAATTCGTGGACCGGTATATCGATCATTTCCGCAAGCACCTTTTACTGGTCATGGATCGGAAGCTGCAGGAAACGATCGGTTCCTTTGACGAAGATACCCCCGATGCCGTCCTGGCGGAATATGCAGGCCACATAACGGCACGCATGCGGCTTTTACAAATGAGTATGGAAGGCATACGACACGAATCCGATGCCTGGCTTTCCGGCTTGTCATCGGAGATATTGCAGGTGGTGAACCCGGATATGCCGCGGGACCTGATATTTTTATTCGGCGAAAATTACTGGCGCTACAATGCGCTGGACGCCGGACGCGCCGATATTGAAAAACGATTCGAAGCGCTGCATGCCCGCCTGATTCAACTTCTGGAAAGCCGGAATATGAATCTGAATTGGATTGCAGGCAAAGAACCGCCCAATGTAAGCGGCATCCGGCTCAATGACTTCTGGAAGGCGCTGCAAAATTCCCAGCAAGGCGCGGGGTACCCGTACATCGAGGCGGCTTACACCCGAAAAGGCCGGCTGCAGGTTCTTTCATTTCTGGACCGGATGGAACATGTGCTGGGCTCCCCGCCGGGGTTTGTACGGGAAAGAAATGAATTTTTGCGGCAGTATGAAAATATGTATCTGCAGGCATGGGCCAATTTTGCCTTTAATTTCCCGGAAGGGGCCGATCTGCTAAGCACCCGCATCAAACAGCGATCGATCGCCAGGGAAATGGCAACAGAGCACAACCCCTTTTTTACGCTGCTTTCCGAAATGGCCGGGCAGCTTCGCGTGCTTGACGACCTTCCACCCTGGGCCGAGACAATAGTCGAAATCGAAACAATCCGCAATACACGGGTCGAGACGGAAGAAGCCGATAAATCCCTTATGGATCGGATCCGGATGCGCTCGGATCAAGCGGAACAAAGGGTGGGCACTGTAACATCGCCGGAAGCGGCCCGGATCAAAGAAGCCAGAATACAAGCAGCGGAATCCTGGCAGGCGTTCATCCAGATTCTGCAAAACATAGAACCCGTCGGGCGCTCGCCTGAAGCCGCCTTTGATATGGCAGGGGGCTTTTTTGCCGAAAGCCGTCCCGGTACAGGCAAAGACAGTCCATTTTTTGAAGTGCGTGACGCATTGGAGGCCCTGACAGTTGCCATCGAAAAGGCTGTAAGCGCCCGCCCGGGGGCCGGAAACGATTTTTCAGCGGCCGGCGTGTTGATCCGGGGACCGCTGGATTACCTTGCAGGCTTTGCCACGCGGGAAGCCGGCAGTGTCCTGCAGCAAAAGTGGGAGGAGATGGTTTTGGCCGATGCCCGCGGCATTGATCCGCATAAGGTTGCCTACAGGGTCTTCAACCGCCGGGACGGGGCTGCCTGGCAATTTCTCGACGGGCCGGCCGCCCCGTTTATGCGGCGGGGAAAAGACGGCTTTCAGGCCACGACATCCTTCGGCAAAAGGGTATCCTTTTCCGATAAGTTCATCGCGTTTCTGGACCAGGGCGCGGATGGCACCGCAGATGTCCGGGATGTGTATCCGGTGGAAATAAGTACCCTGCCCGTTGAGATCAACGAAGATGCCGGAATTTTCCCGCGGGCCGTGTTTCTGACGCTTGCCTGTGATTCGGGGCCGGTACAGCTCGAAAACTACAACTTTCGTGCGTCCGCCCGGTTCGACTGGCGTATGGAAGGGTGCGGGGATACACAGTTGACGATCCAGCTGCCGGACACCCGGCTTCGCTATACCTATGAGGGAGACATGGGCTTTGCGCATTTTCTTGACGATTTCCGGCATGGTTTCCGGCGATTCACGCCGGCGGATTTTCCGGAACAATCCGAAATGCTTATTAATAAAGGAATCTCCTGGATACGGGTGGCCTACCGGCTGGACAATGCACCCCCGGTAATCGATTTGCTGAAAAACGTGCCCGATGATGTTCCCGTTACAATCCTTGGCAGGCGGTGAAACAAGTGACGCAGTGGGTTTGTTCTTTTTGGGGAAAACACCCCGCATTTGCGGATTTTATCCGGATCAACCCGGACGGGGCCTTATTCGATGCATTGGCGGGGTGGCTCGAAAAGCCGGGAATTCCCGCCCGTACGACGGATACGGCCGGCCCCGAAGGGCAGCTCTGTCATTTCTGGATCGTCTATCCGGGCACATCCCGGCTGATGTGCGGTGTAATTTTTTCCAGCGCCGACAGCAGCGGACGCTCATCGCCGGCATTGTGCACGATTCAGGGGAGTCTGCCCGGAAATCCGGGACGCTTTTGGGAAGCGATCAGCAGCTATTGCATGGCCTCATGGCAGGATATGGCCCGTCTGCCGGATGCCGGTTTCACCTCGTCTTCCGATTTCCGGGGGGCGCTGTCCGGTATCACCCCGCCGGCGTGCAAAACCCCGGACAACAACCAGGAAACCGCCCGCAAGGACGCACTACGGCATACGCTCCGCCATGTTCTTTCGCGCGACAAGGCCTCTTTTATCCGGGAGAAAATGCTCTGCTTTCCCATTGGCGGGAATCCAAAGCGCGATGAATGGTTTTTGTGGAACCAGGCACTCCGGGAGATGATCGATGTGATGCCCTGCAGCTGGTTTGTCCGCGACACCGGTCACGGGCAGCATATGTACCTGTACTACCGCCCCCTGCG
>SLJY01000213.1 GCA_007134875.1 Desulfobacterales bacterium | reverse complement strand
CAGATCGTGGAGGGTATGAGCAATGGCGCGCACCAGGTATCCTCCGCTGCCGGCCAGGTTGCTTCATCCAGTCAGTCCCAGGCGGAAGGCGCAAGCCAACAGGCCGCCGCCCTCGAGGAAACGTCATCTTCACTGGAAGAGATGTCCGCGCAGACCCGTCAAACCGCGGAAAACTCGGAACAGGTTCTGAACATTCAGGAAAGTTCTAAAAAAGTCAACGCGCTGATATCGGAAATCTCCGCAGCGTCCAAGGAACAGGCCCAAGGCATCGAGCAGGTCAACACCGGCGTAACGGAAATGGACAAAGTGGTGCAGCAGAATGCCGCCGACTCCGAGGAATCCGCCAGCGCAGCCGAGGAGTTGTCCTCCCAGGCAGCCGAGATGGAGAGAATGGTTGCCGAACTCGAGGGCATGGTTGGGTCTTCTGGGAAGGCCGGAGCGCAGCAGAAGAGAAAACCGGACATGCGGTCTTCCGGTGCAAACCAGCATTATGGGCATAATGCCCAGGAGAGTCGGCAGCAGCCCAAAGCCCTGAAGAAGCCTGCATCCGGAAAAAACAACGGGCAGTCAGGCCAACAGGCCAGAAGCCGCAATGAAAGCGTCATACCCCTGGATGATGACGATTTCAAGGACTTCTAAGATATCGGCATTGCCCGTATACCACGTGCAAACCCTTTTTTCCGGGGTGACTCCGGGTTTTCGGGTCGTCGCCCCGGAAAAACGGCAACCATTCCAAAATTCAAACATTCAAAGCGAGGGAAAAGCTGTATGAATACCATGGAACATTACATTAAAAACAAGGCGGAAGAAATGGAACAGCTACAAAAAACCGGCTGAAACAACTCCGAACAGCATCAAGGAACGGGCAGCCCGGGGCGCTGCGGAAACAAAACCTATCGTCCCGGGCTGTACCAGAGCAGGCTGAAGTCCTATCCGAATTCAGCCACCGGATGGACGATGGCGGGGTTCTTACAACCATTTCAGCCTAAAGGCCCGCCGCGCTGCAATATAAGGCTTTATTACCATTCATACCCGAGGCTCCTGTTAGAGATTGAAATACAATGAGCGTTGCAGGGATAAACCGTTTATCTGTAAAATTTCATCTCGAACAGAAAGATATTGACAATAGAATTACTCTTATTCTATATACTAAAGATATATGTTTCAACAATATAACAGGTGGTCATCTTATGAATATGTCTTCTGATAGTTTTTCCAATCTGTTTTTCAGGAAAACAAAGCGTATGGATACAACTGAAATCACCCTGACTTCAGACATGATGCGCGTGATGATGGCAATTTCTGAAGATAAGGACATGGCTACGGTGGCCAATGAAATTGGCATGGAGCCGAGCCGGATGAAACCAGTTGTTTCAGAGCTTCTATTTTTGGGACTGATTGAGCAAGTTGTAAAAAACATGCGCTATCTGGACATTTCATTTTATAACTACATGAAAAAAAATTTAATGCAATCCCTGGGGCCCATCGCTGAGGTTGTAATTGAAGACGTCATGGCCGATATGTCCTTATCAATGGAAAGTATCCCTGTGCATCGGGCTGCCGATTTGGTCAACAGTGTGGCCGAGCAAATTCCAGATCCGGAGGCGCAGAAAAAATTCAAAAATTCTTTACTAAAAATTATACCGGCGTAAACAGAGGTGAACATGATCGACATATCCTGCGAGCATTGTGGCAAGAGATACCGACTTGACGAGACCAAGATAACCGGGGCCTCCGCAAAATACAAATGTACAGAATGCAAGGGCGTTTTTGTTGTGCATGCCCCCTCCAAGGAAAAGCCCGCCCCGTCCTTTTCAGCTCAACAGCAGCCTCCCGGCTCATCCGGCGAAAAGGTCCAGGTCCGGGAGGATACGGAGGACATTGTCGACAAGAAGCCACGGTTTGGCCTGAGCGGGAAAGTCCTCATTATCATGTTGGTTGTCAGTATTCTGCCCCTTGGTATTTTCTGGACTATCCTCTACAGAGAGAGCAGCGCCCAGGTGAAAAAAGACACCGAGTTGCTCATGGCCCAGACAAGTGAAGGACTCAGTGGCCAAGTGGAAGAATGGATCGATAAAAATATCCGGGTACTCGAAATGGCCGCCGGACTTCCGGATATTATGGGGATGGATCAATATATGCAGGAACCGGTACTACAGTCGATCTCCGCGAATTATCCATGGAAGTATCTGGTTTTCACAACGGATGAAGAAGGAATGAATGTGGGCAGGGATGACGGCAATCCGCTCACGGACTACTCGGATCGCCAGTACTACGCGGATATAATGGACGGCAACCAACTGGCCTGGCAGACCCTTATCGGAAGAACATCAGGGGAGCCGGCGCTTGTTATCGCTGTTCCCATTACCGCGGATAATGGTTATACATTGGGTGTCATGGCCTCGGCAATGAGCATCGACGAGATATCCCGAAACATAGCCCGTTGGCAAAGGGGGGATACCGGCTTCGCCTTCCTTGTCGATGAAACCGGGAAAGTTGTATCCCACCAGGTGCCCGAGTATGTTCTGGAAGAAAGAAACCTCGAAAATCACCCCTTGGTTCAGGCTTACCGGGAAAACAACGGACCAACATCGATCAGCTTTACAACGGAAAATGGCAACCAGGCGCTGGGCCATGCAATAGGAAATGATTACGGATGGGTTCTCGCTGTTCAGCAGGATCACGAGGAGGTATTTGCCCCCCTTCGGGACGTGCAGCAATTTGCAATCCTTCTTCTTGCAGCAACAGTTGTATTCGTCGTAATAATCTCCTTGTTCTCGGCCCGGAGAATCACCAAGCCCATTATCGCGCTGACCAATGCCGCTGAAAAAATGAGCCTGGGAGATCTCAAGGTAACTATTAAAGTGACATCGAAAGACGAAATCGGGCAGTTGTCCCAGGCATTGAAAAGGATGCAAACCAGTCTCCGTTTGGCGCTCGAGCGTCTGCAGAAGAAAAAATAGCCCCCGATCACTGAGCAATCCGAATCCATAATAAATCTAAAGGCATTGCAACCCGCGCGCATTGGCTGGTTGCAATGCCTGTTTTCTTTTCACCTGGTTGTGGTCCATCCGGCCGGAATCCCCCCCAATCGAATACCGCATAACCTCGCACCGCCCCACGCCTTTTGCACCTCAATCGATCAGATTAAAAATCAGTACCGGATGTGAATCAGGGTGACGGACTTTCATGCGATTACCGGGATCAGTGCGATAAAAATTCTTGAAACCAAAGAAATAGCATTGTATCACAACGTGGCAACCTTTCTGGCTGGCGGCATAAAAATGCTTTATTGTTTGAAACCGAGGAAAAGATATATTACGGTATCCGGTGTTTCGGTTTCCGCCTGCAAAGCGTGCAATGCGAAAACCATGTTGCTGAGACGAACATGCACCAGCGAACATACACCATGGGAGGTTCTGTAAACAATGAAGGAAAGCACGCGGAAAAATGCCTACGACGCATTCATCGGCGAAGCAAAGGCTTATTTCAGACTCCTGGCGTATGCGGAAAAAGCCGAAGCAGAAAACGAACCCCAGGCCGCCCTGCTTTTCAGGGCCATCGCCGAAGCGGAACGGGTCCATGCGACCTCCCACATGAACCTTGTCAAAGATCTGCTGGTCAAGGATACGGAAACCAACCTCGAAAACGCCTTTCAAAAGGAAAAATCCATCAGCGAAAACGAATACCCCGATTTTATAAAGCAAGCCCGGGATGACGGGGAGGAGGCCGCGGCAACCGTTTTCACCTATGCAAGGGATGCCGAAACGCACCACGCAAAACGCTATGAACAAGCCATTTACCATTTCATCAAAAACGATACCACCGATTATCACGTATGCCAGGTATGCGGCTATGTAACCGAGAAAAAGGCGCCAAAAAAATGCCCGGTATGCGGCGCGCCGCAGGAAAAATTCAAATCCGTTTCCTGAAAACCGAAAAAGAGATATGGACGCCGGCTGCCTGGAATTTACGAGACCATCCGTTTGGGGAGAATGAAACCGATGCCTTCAGAAAAATATCACGCCGAACAACCCCCGGCCCGGGGCGGACCAAGAAGGGCCGGCTGCATCGTCATGTTCGTGATCGCGCTGCTCCTTGTCCTGGCTGCACTGATGACCATACGATTTTTCCTGAGCGAAGATGCCGAAGACCGGCCGGATGGAGCCCGGGCCGTCGCAGTGGACCTTGCGCCGGTGTCAACCATCGACCTCCAGGATACCCTCCGGGGCGTCGGAACCCTTGAGGCGCTCCAATCGGTTCAGATCAAGCCCGAGGTAAACGGAAAAATCGTGTCCATCCACTTCGGAGAGGGCGATTTCGTCACAGACGATCAGGTGCTTTTCCGCATCGATGACGATAAAATCCGGAAACGGATGACGGCACAGCAGGCGGCGCTGGCATCCACCCGCACGCGACTGGAAAACCTTCGCCGCAACTATGATCGTGTCGCCTCCCTCCGGGAGCGCAACATGGTATCCGAAGACCAGTATGATGCGGCAAAAACCGAACTGGAAGCCGTTTCATCCGACGTCGAGCGCCTGGAGGCGGAACTCGATCTCACCCGGCGGGAACTCGCCGACACGGTCATCCGGTCTCCCTTTGACGGCTTCATATCCCGCCAGATGGTGGACCCGGGAACATTCGTTGCAGCAGGCGAACCGCTTGCAACGGTATACGAAACCGACCCTTTGCGGATCTCCTTTTTCATCGCGGAAAAATATGCCGCCAGGGTAGCCAGGGGGCAAAAGCTTTACGCATCCGTTGCAGCCTATCCGGATCGGATTTTCGAAGGGGAGATAAAGTTCATCAGCCCCGTGGTCGACGAGGGGACCCGGAAATTCAGGGTCCGGGCCGATATTGAAAACCCGGACAACCGGCTGATGCCCGGATCGTACGCTTCTGCGAACCTGGTTTTGGAAACCCGGCCGGACCGGCCGGTCATACCGGAGCAGGCGCTCGTTCCCACACGCGATGGCTACATCGTGTTCGTGGTGGATCCGGAAAACGAAAAAGCCCATATCCGACAGGTAAAAACCGGGCTCCGGCAGCCGGGCCGGGTGGAAATCGCGGACGGACTGAAAGAAGGGGAGTTTGTCGTTGTCTACGGCCACATGCAGCTCGATGAAGGGTCCGCCGTGAACATTACGGAACGCTGGGACCAGGATTGGCCCGGTGAATCCGGACCCGACCGGACACGCTCAACCGGCGGCACACATGGCATTAACGGGGCGATAACGCTGGGAGGTTGATCAAGTGATCTGGAACATATGCATCCGCCGTCCGGTCTTTACGATCGTCATATTTCTCGTCATCACGATATTTGGGATATACGGCTATTTCCAGATGCCGGTTCAGGAAAACCCGGATGTCGAGTTTCCGGTTGTCAGCGTCAACGTGGTCCTACCCGGCGCCGCACCGGAAATCGTTGAGCAGGAAATCGTCGAGCCCCTGGAAGCCGAGATCAACGCGATCGAGGGGCTGCGCACGCTGATGTCCACTTCCCGGGAACAGACGGCTCAAATCGTTGCCGAATTCGAGCTATGGCGGGACCAGGACCTTGCCGCACAGGACGTTCGCGATGCCGTTGAACGGGCAAGAAGGCTTCTCCCGGAGGACGCGGAGTCTCCCATCGTCCGCAAGCTGGACCTGGACGCCCAGCCCATCATGTGGATAGCCCTTGTGGGCGACGAACGATGGGATCAGACCCGAATGAGAGACTATGCGGACAACGTTTTAAGACCGCAGATCGAGACGCTGCGCGGCGTGGGCCAGATCATGATCGGCGGCGGCGGCAGTTACGCCGTGCGAATCCGCCTCGACGCGCTGAAGCTGGCAGCCCACGGTTTGACCGTCCAGGATGTCGTCGGAAAAATTCAGCAGGAAAACGTCGATATTCCATCCGGACGGATCGAGGGGAAAACCCGCGAGTTTCTCATCCGGACCAAGGGGCAGTTCTCCGAGGCCGA
Organism: Desulfobacterales bacterium; assembly: GCA_007134875.1. GTDB lineage: Bacteria > Desulfobacterota > Desulfobacteria > Desulfobacterales > Desulfosalsimonadaceae > B1SED10-16. The sequence goes on along the minus strand of SLJY01000213.1, from coordinate 7,177 downwards.
ACCCTTCAACGACCTGGTTATTGCCCACAGGGACGGATCCCCCATCCGTCTCCGGGACGTTGGGGAAGCGGTCGACGGAATCGAAAACGAGCGAATGCTGGCCCGGTTTTCCGGGGAGCAGACTATCGGGTTGGGCGTTGTAAAACAGACGGGCGCCAACACGGTCGCATTGGCCGATCGGGTTCGTACGTCCATGGAGGACTTGTCCCGGACCTTTCCGCCGGGCCTGGAGTACCGCCAGGCCATGGATGCCTCCGAGTATATCGAGGAAAACATATCCGATCTCCAGCTGACAATCCTGATCGCCGCGTCGCTGGTGATTTTCGTGGTACTCGCTTTTTTGCGGAACTGGCGGGCAACCATCGTGGTCGGCCTTGCCATCCCGACCTCGCTTCTTGGAGGCTTGGCCGCCATTTACGTTCTGGGGTTTTCCATCAACGTGCTGACCCTTTTGGCGCTCATCCTTGTCATCGGTATCGTGGTGGACGACGCCATTGTTGTCCTGGAGAGAAACTATCTCCACATGGAGCGCGGGGCGGACGCCAAACCTGCCGCCCGCGTCGGCACCACCGAAGTGGCCTTTGCGGCCATCTCCAACTCGCTGTCCCTGGGCGCGGTCTTCATCCCGGTGGCGTTTACAGGCGGGATCATCGGCCGGTTTTTTTTTGAATTCGGCCTCACGGTGGCCGTTACGGTGTTCACCTCCACCTTCGTGGCCCTGACGCTTACGCCCATGCTGTGTTCCCGGATATTGAAATTTGAAACCCACAGGGGATTTCTATTCCAACTCTCCGAGCGTCATCTTAAATCCATTGAAAACGCATACGCCTGGATATTGGGAAAAGCCCTGAAAAATCGATTTATTGTGGTCCTAGTCGGTCTTCTGGCGTTTGCCACGGGTATCCTGGCGCTCATGGACATTCCCCGGGAATTCGCCCCGGACGAGGACCGTTCCCGCTTCATGCTGATTTTCGAGACTCCGGAAGGAACGACCATCGGGGAGACGGACGCTTTCGCCCAAAAAATCGAAGCCATGTTCGACGAGGATCCGCATGTCAGCCACCAATTTCTGGCAGTGGGCATGGGCCAGCGGGGAGCAGGCCAACCCAACCAGGGAATCGCTTTCGTCACCCTGTCGGACCGCAGAACAAGAGACCTGCACCAGTCCGAAATCATGCAGCAGTACCGCCAGAGGCTGGCGCGCCTGACCGACGGCAGGGCCTTTGTGGCGGAGCTCGTACCCGGCGGCATGGGCGGGGACCCGGTGGAAGTGGTGATTCAGCACCCCGATCTCGAGGAACTCGAACGCCTTCAGGAAAGGGTGATGACATGGATGCAGGACAGGTCGGATCTCTATGTTGGCGTCCGCTCCAACCTGGAACTCAACAAGCCGCAAATCGATGTCACCATCGACCGGGACAAGGCCGGTGAAATGAACGTCTCGGTTTTCGATATCTCCAATACTCTCCGATTCCTGTTCGGAGAGGTGGAAATATCGAAAATCGAACGCGACGCCGATCGCTATGCCGTGTTGAGCGACGTCGTGGGCAGAGGGGAAATGACGCCGGACAGCCTCCGCGATGTCTATGTCCGCAACCCGGACGGAAACCTCGTATCCCTGGACAACCTTGTCTTTTTAGAGGAAACAGCTGGTCCCAGCGAGATCAATCGCTACAACCGCCTCCGTTCGGCCACGGTGTCGTCCAGCACCCCGCCGGGCGTGGCCCTTGGCGACGCGGTCGACACACTGGAAGCGCATATCGCCGATGAGCTGCCTGCGGGCACCAGCTACGAGATAGCCGGTATGTCCGAAGTGTTTGCAGAGTCCTTTTACTACCTGAGCATTACGATCGTCTTTTCAATTCTGTTTATCTACCTGGTCCTTTCGGCCCAGTTCGAGTCCTTCATCCACCCCCTGACCATCATGACGGCGCTGCCGCTTTCAACGGTCGGGGCGTTCGGGTCCCTGTGGCTTCTTGGCCTGAGTTTCAATGTGTACGCGTTTATCGGGCTGATCATGCTGATGGGGATGGTGACCAAAAACTCCATATTGCTCATCGACTATACCAACACGCTGGTGGCAAGGGGAAAAGAGCCGCTCGAAGCCGCCGTGGAAGCCGCCCGGGAGAGGTTCCGCCCGATCCTCATGACGGCCATCTCCACCATACTGGGAATGACGCCGATTGCCATGGGCTTCGGCGCAGGCGGCGAAGCCCGGGCCCCGCTGGGTATATCGGTGGCCGCGGGACTCATCTCCGCCACGGCCCTGACATTGCTGGTAATACCGGTTGTCTATACCCTCTACGACCAACTGCAGCGGTTCATCGTAGACCGTTTCAGGCAAGAAGACACTGCCCGGAAATAAGGATGATTATATGAAGCTCGTTCACATCACATTCCGTTTTGAATACACGGACCGGATCGATAAGATTCTGGATGAAAATGGGATCACCGACTACGTGAACTATCCCATGGTCCAGGGAAGCGGGCAGGACGGCAAGCACATGGGTTCCAAGGTGTACCCAGGCAACTTCACGGTGGTGCAGGCGCTCGTTGATGACAAAAAAATCCCCCCGCTTCTCGATAACCTGGAGGCATTTCGAACGGAAAAGCCCGCCCGCCGTCACCTGCGGGCTGTGGTCATGCCCGTGGAAACGGGCCTGGGGATCGAATCATCCTGAAATCAAGTGCAGGACTTCCGGCAGCAATGCCGGCGTGGCCGACAGGGCTTCACCGCCATGAATGGTTGGCGTTCCCTGCCAATCCCCGAAAAAACCGCCCGCTTCTTTGAGAATCGGGGGAAACGGCGCACAGTCCCAGAGATTCATGACGGGATCCAGCATCAGTTCGACCCGGCCCGTGGCCACCAGGCAGTGGCCGTAGGCATCCCCCCAGCCGGCGCGAAACCAGCACGCCCGCTGGATCCTTTCCCAGGCATCGCCACGGCCGCAGTCCGCAAAGCTTCCGGCATCGGTGAAAGCCACGGTGGCCCGCTCAAGGCTTGAAACGGAGGATACGCGAACAGGCCTGCCGTTGAGACGGCAGCCGCAACCGGTGGCCGCGGCCACCATCTGGTCCAGGGCCGGAAAATAGACCACCCCCACCTCGACGTTCCCCTCGATTTCCAAACCGATGAGCACGCCGTAAAGCGGTACCCCGCGAATGAAGGATTTCGTGCCGTCGATGGGATCGACAATCCAGCGACAGGACGCACCTTCTGGACCCAGTGTTCCGTATTCCTCACCAACCACCGCATGTTCGGGATATTTCTTTTCGATCCGGCCCCGAATGAGCGCCTCGGCCTCCCGGTCCGCCGCCGTCACCGGGGTGTCGTCGGATTTGAAGTCCGGCTTCGTGGTTCCCTGAAAGTGCCCCAAGGTGAGACGTCCGGCCAGGTAGGCGGTTTCCACCGCGAAATCGAGATACTGCTGCTTAGAAGTTTTCCGCAATTTCCGTTGCCTTCCGTATGGCGTTGTCCAGGTTTGCGCCGGCGCCCTGCTGCGTTCCCAGCGTCGAGTCGATGATGACGTGCTCGATTTTCCGGAGCCCGATAAAATTAAGCAGCGTCTTGAAATACGGCACCTGGAAATCCAGGTACTCGACTTCACTGCCCCGGGGGTAGGATCCGCCCCTGGCATAGGCGACAAAAACAGGCCGGTCGGGCAAGAGCCCCTTGTAGCCTTCTTCCGGGGAGTATTGAAACGTGTATCCGGGTTGAATGAGGATATCGAGATACTGCTTGAACCGGTAGGGCAGGCCGAAATTCCACATGGGCACCGCAAAGACATACTTGTCGGCCGCCTTGAACTCGTCGATGATGGCTTCCACCTTCACCCAGTCCTCTTTTTGATCTTCTGAGGGGGATCTGCCATGAAGGATCGCGTACTTGGCGCCCAGGATCTTGCCGTCGAAAGGCGGAAGATCCCTGTCGAACACATTGATGGTGACAATTTCATCATCGGGGGATTTTTTGCGGTAGGATTCGATAAAGGCGTTTGCGGCGGCAATGGAAAACGATTCCGTTCCCTTGGGTGAAGCCTGTACATAAAAAACCGTGCTCATCCGATTTCCTCCTGAATGGTATGGTGTGGATAATCCGTGCCTAATCTGAGCCGTGGTTAGATTCCAGGTGATTTTTAACGACCCCGGCAAATCGGAACCAGGCTGCGAAGCATTCCCGAAAAATGCGCCATACCGATGCGCGGTGTTCCGGATGGTGATATTTTCCGTTTTGCGCATGCGTTTATGGCATGCTACACTATTACATCTTAAAGCGGAGAAAAGTACTCCCATAACATGCCGGTTCTAATTACATAACACGCTAGTTCTAATTATTAGATGCATACCGATTCTGTCAAGACATCCCGGCAGACAAAAGCGTCCTGCAAAGCGGCTTCTTTGCAACAGGCTTTATCCCGTTTTGCCGGAAAACCCGCCGGATTGCCGGATCCTTCCGGCCCCCAACGGAGACGGCCCATGAAACGATACAACGGCTGGGGCGACCCGGCCATCAACGCCAAACTGCCCGATTCCGCAGCAAAAATCCTCGAAAATCTCGCAGGGCCTCCAAGGCCGGCGCAAAACGTCGCCCTGGAAACGATCCTGAAAAAGGTTCCTTCCCCCCGGACTGCAGAATCCCACCCGTGCATCTCTTTTGATGCCGCAAAGCGCTTTGAACATGCCCACGGTCAGAGCATGCCGGACTGGATCGCCATGCGCTTCGGAACCCTGTCCTCGTTTCCCGATGCCGTGGCCACGCCTGCCACCGACAGCGAGGCCGAGGACGTTCTTGCATTCGCGGACCGCCATCGGATGACTGTCATCCCTTACGGCGGCGGCACAAGTGTCGTGGGGCACCTCGACGTTCCCGAATCCGGCACCCCGGTCCTTTCTCTTTCAATGGAAAAAATGAACAAAATGATCCGGCTGGACCCCCGGAATATGATAGCTGAATTCGAAGCGGGCATCACCGGGCCCCAACTGGAAAATGCCCTGCACCCCCACGGCTTCACCTTGGGGCATTACCCCCAGTCATTCGATTATTCCACCCTGGGCGGGTGGGTGGTAACGCGCTCGGCCGGCCAGCAGTCGCTGTATTACGGCCGGATTGAAAACCTCTTTGCCGGAGGATCCGTGATCATGCCGGCGGGCAAGATGTCGCTTCCGCCCTTCCCGGCATCGGCCGCCGGTCCGGACCTGCGGCACGCGGTACTGGGATCCGAGGGACGGATGGGGCTTTTGACCCGGGCTGCGGTTCGCATTTCCGGCATACCGGAAAACGACCGCATCTACGGCATCTTTTTCCCCGATTGGGAGACCGCCCTGTCCGCAGTGTCCCAGCTGGCCAACTCCGATGCGCCCTTGTCCATGATCCGGCTGTCCAATCCTTCTGAAACCTACACCAACCTGTTTCTCGCGGGGCACGAGCGGCAGATCGGCCTTTTGAAATCCTATCTTCGCCTGCGGGGGTTTTCGGAGAACAACTGGTGCATGATGCTCATGGGGCTGATCGGCTCATCAAGGCTTTATTCCCCGGGAAAGCGAATCGCACGCGCAATGATCCGGAAAAACGGCGGTATCTGGACAGGCAGCCCCATGGGGGATGCCTGGCGGAAAAACCGTTTCCGGGCGCCGTACCTCCGCAATACGCTATGGGATAAAGGCTACGCGGTGGACACCCTGGAAACGGCCACCATCTGGGACCGGGTCACCCCCACGATGAATGCCGTGGAGAACGCCATTGCAGGGGCTTTGGATGACCTCGGCGAAAAGGTACATGTCTTTACGCACCTTTCGCATGTCTACACATCCGGATCGAGCATCTACACCACCTATGTCTTCCGGTTGGCCGATTCACCGGAAGAAACCCATTTCAGGTGGCGCCGCATCAAGGATGCAGCCAGCAGGGCCATCGTGGAACAGGGAGGCACAATCAGCCACCAGCATGGCGTGGGAGTGGATCATAAACCATACCTTGGCGCGGAAAAAGGGGAAGCGGGCATGATCGTTCTGCGCGGCCTTCTGCGTGCCGCAGACCCGAAAAGCCGCATGAACACAGGCAAACTCATTGATTCCTAATCGTACAGAAGACCATGAACATTGAAGATCTGAACAAAACATGGGATCTGGTCGTCATCGGGGGAGGGATTACCGGCTCGGGGATTCTCCGGGAAGCCGGCCGCATGGGGCTTAAAACCCTGCTGCTTGAAAAAAACGACTTTGCCTGGGGGACTTCCGGCCGCTCCTCCAAGCTGGTCCACGGCGGGCTGCGCTACCTGAAACAGGGACGGCTCCACCTCATGTGGGAATCCGTCCACCAGCGGCAGCGACTCATTGCAGAGGCTCCAGGGCTGGTGGAGGAACTTGATATTCTTCTGCCCGTATACAAAAAGAAAAACCCCGGACGACTCATGCTGACCGCCGGCCTGACGCTTTATGATATCATGGCCGGCAGGCGTCGTCATACCTATTACGATGCGAAAACCTTTGCCTCCATGGTGCCGGGCATCGAGCAGTACGGGCTTGCCGGCGGCTTTCGCTTCATGGACGCGCAGACCGACGATGCCCGAATGGTGCTGCGCCTCATTGACGAAGCGGTGGACGCAGGCGGGACGGCGCTCAATTACTGCGCGGTCACCCGGATCATCCGCGATGAACACGGCGTGGTTTCAGGAATCAAGGCAAATGATACCGAGACCGGACAATCCGTTTTGCTGAACACAAGCGCCGTGATCAATGCCACCGGCGCCTGGGCGGAAACCCTGCACCCGACGCATCGCCCCGGCATGCATCTTCGGCCTCTGCGGGGCAGCCACCTGGTCATCGGGGCCGAACGCATTCCGTTGTCGCGCGCCGTGACCCTTGCCCACCCCGACGATAACCGTCCCCTGTTTATCATCCCCTGGGAAGGGGCCCTGATCCTGGGAACCACCGACCTGGACCATGGAAATGACATACGCGGCGAAATCATCGCCACGGAAGACGAGGCGCGCTATATGCTGGAATGCCTCAACGCCTATTTTCCGGAAGCACACATAACGCCTGCGGACTGCATCGCTTCTTTTGCCGGCATCCGTCCGGTCCTGACGGAAAAGGAGTCCGTGGATCCGTCGAAAGAATCCCGGGAACACGTCACCTGGACCGATAAAGGGCTGGTTACCGTAACCGGCGGCAAGCT
>SLJY01000131.1 GCA_007134875.1 Desulfobacterales bacterium | reverse complement strand
GTGCGCGCGGGCGTCTGAATCATGATCAAGCGCATTATCCGGATTTCATTCGGTATTTTCTTTGTCGGCCTGGGGATTGCGGGACTCGTGCTCCCGATTCTCCAGGGGGTTTTGTTTCTAGCTATCGGCCTTCTTTTGTTGTCCGTGGATATAAAGCTCGTAAAAGATTTCGAAAAATGGCTCAGCCGCCGGTTTCCACGAATCGGGCGCGCCATCGCGCGGCTGAAGAAACACCGTTTTTTCCGGCACGGACACCGGCATTAAGGCTGCGGCCTAACCCGTTAAAATGAAACCGATCAGAAAGCCGCCCAGAATGCCGAAGTTGGCCATATGGCTGTGGTACCCATGGGATTGGGGAATCAGCTCGTCGCTTGCGATGTAGACCATGGCGCCCGCGGCCAGGGCCAGCCCGATGCCGATAAACGTCTCGGATATACCGAAAAAAATCAGACCGATCAGCGCACCCAGCGGCGTCATAAGACCTGCGAAAACCGTCATCAGCAAAACCGTTGCCACGCCGAGCCCGCCGGAACGGAGCGGCCCGGCTGTCGCCATCCCCTCCGGGATGTTGTGCAGCCCGATGGCAATGGCGATATATAAGCCAAGCTCCGGGCTCGATTCAAGCCCCGCACCGATCGCCAGTCCCTCCGGTATGTTGTGCAGGGCAATGCCCAGAAAAATCAGATACCCGGAACGAAGAATCTTGTTCTTGTCGATTTCATGCGACTTTCCCGGATCTACGGGACCGTCGAATTCCCCGGTCATATGGGCATGGGGAATGGTCAGATCCAGGACGTACATCATGGCGGCACCCATTACAAAACCGACTACCGCGTGCAGCAGCGACCCGAATTCTATGGCTTCCGGGATCAAGTCGAAAGCTGAGATCGCCAGCATTACGCCCGCGGCAAACCCCAAAAGCGCCGAGAGGAGGCGTTTGCCCGGCAGACCGAACAGGATAACGAGTATTGCGCCGAGCGCAGTGGAAATTCCGGCCAGAAAACTGTATAAAAGACTTTCCATGGACACTCCTTTTCGTCAAGACAATCCTATATCCGGCAACCCTATTAAACAAGGAGAATACATTTTGCAACCGATCGGCACAATTCATACACCCTATAGCCAAATCGAAAACATGCCCATCCAGCCCAGGGGGGCAAAGCATGTGGAAGGCAGCGTGCACGTCCGGGAAGAATACGCCGAGGGGCTCAAGGACCTTGACGGATTCAGCCATATCTATCTCATCTATCGGTTTCACAAGGCGGGCACCCCTCGCCTTACGGTCATCCCGTTTCTGGACACCACGCCGCGCGGGGTATTTGCCACCCGGTCCCCCCTGCGGCCGAACCCCATCGGGATTTCCATCGTGGAGGTCGTTCGAATCGAGGGAGCAGTCATTGTCATCAAGGGTGTCGATATCCTGGACAAAACGCCCTTGCTCGATATCAAACCCTACATCCCGGCCTTTGACGCCGTGGAAAACGCCGCTTCCGGCTGGATGACCGCCCGGCCGGAGGATGTTTCCATAACCCGGTCGGACGACCGCTTCCGATAGAACCCGCATTCGCGGGTAAAGCGCAGGCGGTCCGGCTGTGGATCAACGCGCCTCCCGCCGGTCGTCGTAGCCCACCCGAAGAATATTGACCCCGGTCATTACGGCCGATACGATGCCGGCAAACAGTACCGGAAACAAAAGCACTGCATGAACGGCAAGGGAAAACCCCAACGCGTCCGCTGCGGGCACCCCGAAAAGCGCAAGCCCGAATACGCCGCCCGCCTCCCATACCCCCCAGAACCCGGGAACCGAGGGAAGGATGATAAACAGGCAGACAATGACAAACACCGTGGTTGCCTGGGTAAAAGTTATGGAAATCTGAGGAGACCCGAGCACGGCGATGTAGAACACAACCGCCTGGGAAAGCCAGATGACGGCTGAGTAAACGCTGCAGACCAGAAGTCTGCCGGGGTGCCGGAGCAATGAAAGCCCGGCGGCCACGTGATCGATTATTTGGGAAACCGGGACGAAGATTGTTTCGCGCAGGCGTTCCCTGCCGGCGCCCTCCGGCGCGAGCAGGTCCGGTATTGCCAGGACGGCACGCTTCAACAGGCGCTTAACGGCCCGGATATTCAGCGTGGCGACAAGCGCCAGCATGACGATCGATACCACGATCATTCCGGATGCCAGTCGATCAAGGACCTCTCCGCTTACGTAATGGCCCCGGACGGACATCTCCATATCCGGGTCCACCGCGACGACGGATGACATCCATGTGAAAAGAAGAACCAGGGTGATTCCGTCCAGCATCCGCTCCGTTCCCACGGTTGCAAGCCCCAGGCTGAACGGGACGTTCTCTTTCTTCTTGATGATTGCCGGCCGTGCGATCTCCCCCACCCGGCCCGGGAGCACGGAATTGATCATAAAACCAATCATCAGGGGATGATACGCCGACCCGAAGGAAAGCCGCACGGAAGTTCCCAGAATGGTCTGCCAGCGCAGCGCTCGGATGATGAAGCTGGAAAACCCCAGCAAGGCGGCGGGCGCAATCCACCAGTAATCCACGGAGTCCATGTACGCCGCAAGATCGCCCAGGGGAACATGGCGCAGGGAGTAGTAAAATCCGGCTGCGGACAGCGCAGCCCCCGCAATAACGGAGATGATGACTCGTTTACGCAAGGTCTTTTAACCGTTCTTTTGCCGACCGTTTCGGATAGCCTGTGAGATCCGTTTTCGTTTTTTTCTATGTCGAATAATAATCGCTTCCCGGCGAAGATTCAAACGACACCCGGCGAAACCCGGTTGACAGCTCCGGATCATCCGGCGTATTTTCAGTTTAGCGCCAAAACCTCACGGTACGGACCGAAGAATCCCGAAACCCGTTGAAAACGAAAGCAAACATCATGTCTGAAAACGACCCTTCCGACAATCGGCTCAATCCCCTGCGCCGGGCCATCGACAATATCGACAGCCAGATCGTATCGCTTCTTTCCAATCGTCAGAAGCAGGTGAACCGGATCGTTGCCGTCAAAAAAGAGTACAACCTTCCCGTCTACCACCCGGCGAGGGAGGAAGACCTGATTTCAGCCAGGCGGCAGCAGGCTGCGGATGCGGAGCTGGATCCGGATTTCGTGGAGGAAATCTACCGGATCATCATGCGCCGCTCCCGGATCGAGCAGACCGGAAAAATGGCAGACGCAAGCGTACGACCCGGCGCAACCGTGCTTATCGTGGGGGGGCGCGGTGAAATGGGCCGCTACTTCGCGTCTCGTTTTTCAGATGCGGGCTACATCGTGCGCATCCTGGACCGCGACGACTGGGACAGGGCCGACGCTCTGTGCGAAGGAATCGATCTGGCCGTCATCTCGGTCCCCATTGACGTAACCGTCCGGACCATCGAGGATATCGGACCGCTGCTGCCGAAAGACGCCGTGCTCACCGATATCACCAGTATCAAGAAAACGCCGGCCGAAGCAATGAAAAGGGCCCACGAGGGGCCCGCCTTGGGACTTCACCCCCTGTTCGGCCCCACCACGTCATCGCTGGACAAGCAGATCATCGTGTCGACCCCGGTCCGGGATGAGGCTGCATGCCGCTGGGTGACAGAACAGTTGTCCGCATGGGGAAGCATCATTGTCCCGTCCACGCCGGAAGAACACGACGAAATCATGGCCATTGTACAGAGCCTGCGGCACTTTGCCACGTTTGCCATCGGGCGGTTCATGGAGCAGAAAAAGGTTCCGATCAAGCGGACACTGGCGTTTTCAAGTCCCATCTACCGGCTTGAAATGGGCATGGTGGGACGGCTTTTCGCACAGGACCCCGCCCTGTACGCGGAAATCATTTTCGCATCCGATTCCCGCAGGAAGCTCCTGAAGGATTATATCGAAAGCCTAGGCCAGACCATGGACATGGTTGAAAATGGAGACCGGGAGGCCTTTGTGGCGGAGTTCCGGAGAATATCGGCCTGGTTCGGGCCGTTCGGAGAGCAGGCGATCCGGGAAAGCTCCTTTCTTATCGACAAGCTGATCGAGCGTTTCTAAAGCCTGCGCAATCGAAAACCGGTCATCCAAGCAAATGATCCTCGTCAGAGGCAGATGTCTTCCGGCAGAAGGGACTCAACCGGCTCGACGTGAACGATCACGTCCAGTACACCGGGGCCTTTTTCGATGATGCGCTTTTTCACGCTTTCGGCGACCCGGTGGCCTTCGTGCACGCTCATCGATCCATCCACGGCAATGTGAAGATCAACCTGGAGGCGATTGGCCGCATAGCGGGTTCGGATATTATAGGCATGGTGGACCTTCCGATCGCTCTCGGCAAGATCCCGTATCTGCCGGCACACCTCGACCGGCGCCCCCTCGTCTACCAACTCCTTGAAACCGCTCATGATAATACGGATAGAAGCGAATAAAACCAAAACCGCAACAAAAAGGGCCGCGATATGGTCCAGCAATGACCACGCAGGATGGATAATCGTGACAAAAACGGCAACGAGCACGGGGGTCGAACTAAGGGCGTCAAGCCGGTGATGCCAGGCATTGGCTGCAAGGGATACGCTGTTGACTTTCCGGCCGACCCGGATGGTCCACTGGTACATCCCTTCCTTGAAAAGGATTGAGGCAAGGGCGGCGGCCAGGGCAATGACACCCGGCTGGCTGATCCGCTCCCCGCGCAAATCCCAAATGGCATGCCACGCGATGGCAAGTGCCGCCACCAGCAGAAAGAGCCCGATGAAAATGGATACCGTGGTCTCGATCCGTTTGTGGCCGTAAGGATGGTCGGCATCCGCGGGTTTTGCCCAGAAATAGGAGCCTGTAATGACGGCGATATCGGTGACTGTATCCGTGAGGCTGTGAATGCCGTCGGCAACCACGGCATGACTGTTTCCGATAATGCCGGCGGCGATTTTAAAAAAGGAAAGACCGACATTGACCGCAAAGCCCCACCATGTCACCCGCCGGACTGAGCGCTCCGGAGCCATGCGGATCAGTCGCCGGAAAGGGTGTGGCCGGGCGATATATACAAGGTGTCTCTTTTCTCCTCGATATCAGGCTTGTAGACACTTTCCGCCCACTCGGCCTCCGGAATTTCCTCAATGGCAATGGAAACGGATTTTTTCTCGCAGCCTGCAATTTCCACCAGATCTTCCATGATCCGGTCGCAAAGCTGTTGTTTCTGCGCTTGGCTTCTTCCGGGAAACATCTTGACGATCACGTGCGGCATGGCGGCATATCTCCTACTTCTTCTTTCACAGCAACGATTCGGCCCACGGATTATTCCCCGCCGACGGCAGCCTTCCGGGGCCTGCTTTGCATACATAGTGGCTGAAGATTTCGTCATGTGTTATAACAGGCCACATGCTCGGTTTTTCTCCTTGCAAAGCTGTCGAGCTCCTCCTGAAGCTTTATTCGCTCGGGATTCGCTTCCCATGCACGCCAGTCCTTAAGGGATTGCCAGGTACTGATAACGATGAAATCTTCCGGGTCATCGAAGTTCCTCAACGTTTCACCCGAGATATATCCGACTTGTCTCATTGCGTTTTCCCGTAATTTCATAACCAGGGGGTATGTTTGCTCCTTGGTTTCATTGGGCAGATGTCTCCGGATGACGATTTTTACGGTCATTGGCTGAGCTCCCTCCTTGCTTGGTTTAGCATATCATACTTACACTTTTTCCGAATATATCCTTATTGTTCTTGTCAAATCAGATTCTGTCGGTATATTGAATGTATTTGTCTCACATAAACCTGCACTGAAAAAGGAGGAATGAATGAAAATCAAACCTGTAGAAATTAAAAAGATCCTTTATACGACCGATTTATCGGACACATCCCTGCATGCATTCTCCTATGCGGCAAGTCTTGCAAACCTATATAACGCCACAATAACCGTCCTGCACGTCATGAGCAAAAACATCAACATTGAACCCCATCTTGCTGGAATTCTTGATGAAAGTCAATGGGAAGAAATCAGAAAACGACACCGCAGCGAACTGCGGGATGCGCTCATCGGAAAAAGCCGCCAGGAGTTCATGGCGGAAGACGCGCTCGATCAGTTTACTAAAAACGTAAAAACCGACTCCTCCCAATTGTCTTTTGACGTGGATGAAATCCTCGTAATAAATGGCGATCCTTCTGAAAAGATACTGGAAATCTCAAAAAAGTACAATTTCGACCTGATCGTCATGGGAACCCACGGACACAGCCTGGTGGCCGATATCCTGGGCTCCACGGCCCGACGGGTCACACGCCGCTCCGAGGTTCCCGTACTCAGCGTACGACTGCAGGAGTAAAGGCAGAAAAACGAATCTCCGGGCAAGACGACACCGGCAGCAGGACGGGCACACCCGTTTTCCTGCTGCCGGTTCCGGTCTGTTTTCAGGCCTTTCCTTTCTACACTCCGCACACCATAATCCCCGCAAGCCCTGACCCTTTGACGCGGCGATGCGTGCCTGCAAATCACCCGATCATCATGAGCGCCTCGCCGTTATCGGCCGTATCACCGGATTTTTTGAGGATTTTCTGTACCGTTCCATTGACGGGCGACACGATGGTGCTCTCCATTTTCATTGCTTCGAAAACCAGCAGGGCATCACCGTTTTTCACCATATCCCCAGCGTTCACCTCATAGGAGATGATCATGCCGGGCATCGGGGCGCGTATGGCCATGGCATCCGCTGACACTTCCCCGGTCGGTTCCGCCGGCTGCTGTGCCGGTGCCGGGGCCGGCTGGGGCTGGACCGGCTGGGACGCCGGTTGACTCACGGATGCTACCTGCGGCTCCCCGCCTACCATCTCAAGCTCCACCCGGACAAACTCGTCGTTGACATAGACGTTGTAGGTTTCCATGTTCTCCCGTTTTTCCGGGATTTCCATCACCTGCCCCTTGCGGGCTTTTTCGATTAGTTTTTCCTCACGGAGGGCTTTTTCCATCGATTTAGGCATTACTTCAGACGGAATTTCCTCGTGATTGTATTTCCACTTGAGAAACTTCTTGCCGGTGGTGGGATACAGTGCATAAATCAGCACATCGTCAATATCTTTAGCCAGATCCTTTACATCTTCTTCCGCTTTTTCCAGCTCCGGCTCGAGAATATCGGCGGGTCGTACAGTAATCGGGGTATCCCCCCTGGGATGGTTCGCAATTGCTTTTTTCTGAACCTCCTTGTCGACCGGCACCGGTGTCTTGCCGTAAAGCCCGAAGCATAGATCCTTGACCTGCTGGGTGATGGTTTTGTAGCGCTCCTCGGGCGTGTCGAACAGGACATTGTAGACCGTCTGGGTACCCACGATCTGGCTAGTGGGGGTAACCAGGGGAACCTGGCCCAGTTCCCGCCGGACCCGGGGCAGTTCCCTGAACACCTGCTCCAGCTTGTCCAGGGCGTCCATGTCCCGCAGCTGGTTGTACAGATTGGACAGCATCCCACCCGGCGTCTGGTGGAGCAGCACATTGGTATCGATGATGTTGATCCGCTCATCCATGAGATATCGGTATTTTGGCGTAATTTTGGTAAAATATTCCGAACACCGGGTAATCTGCTCCAAATCGAGCCCCGAATCGCGGCTGGTCCCCCTGAGGGAGGCCACGAGAGGTTCCAGCGCCGGATGAGACGTCCGGTAGGCCCACGGTGAAAGGCATACGTCAATGATGTCCACGCCGGCTTCGATGGCCTTGAGCATGGCCAGGTCCCCCATGCCGGAGGTAAAATGGCTGTGCAGATGAATCGGAAGGCGGGTTTTCTCCTTCAGGGCCTTGACCAGGAAATAGGCGTCATAGGGAGATATGATCCCGGCCATGTCCTTGATGCAGATCGTGTCCGCACCCATGTCTTCGAGTTCCTTCGCCTTGTCGAGGTAGTACTCGAGCGTATAGACGTCTCCGCCCATCCGCTGTTCGGTCAGCGAATAGCATATCGCCCCCTGGAAGTGCTTTTTGTTTTCCCGGATCACCTCGACCACGGTCCGGAAATTGCGGAAATCGTTAAGGGCGTCAAACACGCGGAACACATCCATGCCGTTGACGCAGCATCTTTCCGTAAACGCCCGGGCCACGTCATCGGCATAGTGCCGGTATCCCACCAGGTTCTGCCCTCTGAGCAACATGGAAAACGGCGTTTTTGGCGCATGCTTTTTCAGCGTCCTGAGACGCTCCCAGGGATCTTCCGCCAGAAAACGATGCATGGTGTCAAACGTGGCGCCACCCCACACTTCCATTGCAAAAAATCCGATATCATCCATTTGTTCGGCTATGGGGGCCAGGTCCTCGGTGCGCCCCCGGGTGGCAAACAGCGACTGGTGGCCGTCTCTCAAGGTAAGATCTTGGAACTTTACCGGATTTTCGGCAACCACTTCCTCTTCACTGGTTCCGGCCTCCATCCATCCCATCGTTTCCTTCATCTTGGCATCTCCTTATTGCTGGTCCATTCTATTCAATTATTTTCTGCCCTGTTTCCGTTCGAACCGCTGAACAGGTTTTCCGAAATAACAGGACAAATACTCAGTTTACAACGTTTGCTCATTTTCCGGTTGCATCGTTTTTTCGCTGGAAGTTGTCCCTTTTTTTCACTCTATCCAAAAGATTGAGAACGTACATCCACTTTACGGAAAAAACGAGAATTCCCATCACGAGAAAAAGAACTATGAAACCAATAATAGCTGTATAAATCGCCGCTCCTACCATAATCTGATTCTCCGTTGCTGCTTGACTTACGAAATCAGGGCGATAAGGATCCCAATGGATACCGTGGTTCCAATGACGCCGGCCACATTGGCCCCCATCGCATGCATTAACAAGTAGCTCTGATCATTGGCCCGCCGACCTTCATTCTGTGACACCCTTGCCGCCATGGGAATAGCGGATACCCCTGCAGAGCCGATAAGCGGATTGACCTTGCCGCCGGTCAGAAAATACAAAATTTTTCCCATGATGACACCGCTTGCGGTTCCCAGGGCAAAAGCCAGCAGGCTGACCACCATGATCTGAATCGTCGCCACGACCAGAAACGTTTCCGCCTGCATCGTAACGCCGACGGTCAGCGTCAGCAGAATGGTTATGATATTGATCATTTCATTGCCCGCAGTACTGGCAAGGCGGTCCGTAACGCCGGATTCCCGAAGCAGGTTGCCCACGGCCAGCGCACCGACCAAAGGAATCGCTTCCGGGATGATCACACCCACCAGCACGGTCATCGCAATGGGGAAAATGATTTTTTCCCTCTTGGATACAGGGCGCAGCTGCTCCATCATCGTGGCCCGCTCCTTTTGGGTGGTCAGGGCACGCATGATCGGCGGCTGGATCAGGGGCACCAGCGCCATGTAGGAATAGGCTGCCGCCGCGATCGGGCCCAGCAGGTGAGGAGCCAGGCGGATTGCGGCCCAGACGGCAATGGGGCCGTCCGCACCGCCCGTGGAGCCTATGGCGGCACCCTCCGCGAGGGTGAATCCCAGCGCCACGGAAATCACCATCACAATAAAGATGCCGGCCTGCGCCGCCGCTCCGCAAAGCATGGAGTACGGGTAGGCGATAAGCGGGCCAAAGTCCGTGAGGGCGCCTACGCCGACGAATATAAGCAGCGGAAACACCTCCGTTTCCAGGGGTATGTAGAGCTGCTCGAACAAGCCGTGTCCAAGGAGGTCCCCCAGGGGAAGGTTTGTCATAATGACTCCGAAGCCGAGTGGCAGGAGAATCAGGGGTTCATATTTTTTTGTGATGGCAAGATAGATGAATAATGATCCGACCATCAGCATCACAATATGACCGATTGTCAGTGCCTGTATGCCGGTCACCGCATATACGCTCAATAACCTGTCAATAACATCCATTGTCGTTTCAATCCATTGTCTGCACGTGAATGGTGGCCGAGCGAAAACCGGGATTTTTCGTCAAGATCTAATGACGGCGAAAATTTTATCCGCAGTGATACTTTGCGTATTTTGAGGATTAAAATTTGACGGCTTCGTAAAAAGTCCGATATCTGCGTTACGCGCGATTTCTCAGAATTTGCGGCTTACGCCTTGTAAACATGCACGTACGCCAAGTACTCTGCATTCTTCGAAATCGCGCAAGCCTTGATCTTGAACCTTTTACAAAGCCATCGGATCGCGACTTTTTACGAGTGCATCAAAATTTGAGCCGGACGCATAGATCGGCGAAAAAGACGTTTTTCGTTCAGGCACTCAATAGTTTGGTCTCCTGTCAAAGATATATCGGGTCTATCCCGCATTACTGGGGTTTGCGCATCTTTATGAATCACAAACCAAGCGCCGGCATTGCACCGGATCAGATCGATCCGGATCGGTTGCGCCCGGTTTTGTTTTTGTTCAAAGCAGCGACTGCCGCAGCTATGACCGCAACCCGTTTTTGGCGATCAATTCCTGCCGGTGAGGGGACAGCGGCATCCACACGGTCCGGCCGCGACCCTTCCGCTTCAAAATCGGCAAGATCGCCGTATTTTCTGACAGTATAAAAATAAATCGCAGTCAGAATGGCTATCAATACCAGCAGAAGAAGCGGGTGTATTTCGATTCGGAAAAATTCTTCCATTGTTATCACCCGATCACTAGTTGGTTCTTTAATTCATGGATCCTTGCGGGAAGCACCGGAATTCCAGCAACTCCGATGCATCCCGAAAGGCTGTTAACCTCTGCTATGCCATGGCTTTTGCCCTGGCTTCTTTTTTCAGCCGACGTCTTTCTTCGAGGGGCAGGGTCAGCGTGGGGTCCAACTTAATGCGCGCCTTTTGCATGATATAGACCAGAACGAAAAGGCCTATGGCGACGATATCCACGATGCGCACCGGAACCTCTATGCCTGTCAAACCGGGAAGCAGCCTTGGAAACAACAGAAGCACGGTGCCCAGGCAGCCCACAAGCCATTCCGGAATATTGGTGGGACACAGGAAATATCCCATGGAGATCGTTGAAAAGGCGATGACTCCCAAAAAGCAGGTTAAATAGGTCATCACGATCTGGTAGGGCTCCGCGTTCAAAAGAAGCGCGGGGGAATAGGCAAAAAGAAAAGGCACGACATATAACACCTTTGAGAAATTCAACGCGGTCCACCCGGTCTTCCACGGATCTGATCCCGCGATGGCTGCGCCTGTGTACGCAGCCAGGCAGACCGGGGGCGTGTTGTTCGAGTTCTGAGAGAACCAGTATATAATCATATGCGAGGCGACCAGAACCCAGGTCGTTGTCGCCGCATCCAGGGTAGCGATGCCGGGCACGCCGTAATGATGCTGCGCCATCATGCTGCTCATGGCCGGAACCGCCAGCACGGCCACAATCAGGTAAGAGGCGGTTACAGGGACGCCCATGCCAAGCACGAGACTGGCGATGGCAATCAGAAGAATGGCCAGCGGCATAAATCCGCCGGAGAGGCTGAAGATCATGTCCGAAAAGCGAAGCCCGATTCCGGTCAAAGCAATGGAACCCACGATGATGCCAATGACCCCCACCGTGGCCCCGATCACCAGCGTCGCCTTGGCGCCGCCCAGCAGGGCATCATAGACCTCCCTTGGACCCATGCGCTTGTCCTTGGTAAGCCAGGAGACCACCACGCAGGAGGCCGTGGCAAGAACGGCGGAGTATCCGGGACTGTAACCGATCAACATTAAAACAACAATGATGACAAGGGGCAGAACCATGAACCATTCTTTTTTAAGGATATCCGTCGCGGTCGGCGCATCCGGATCCCTTTCGCCGTAAAGCCCGTGGCGCTTTGCCTCAAAATGAACCATGATCAAAACGGATACAAAATATAAAATAGCCGGGAAAATGGCCATTTTCATGATGGTGACATACGGCGTGTTGGTCAGTTCGGCCATGAGAAATCCGCCCGCTCCCATGATGGGTGGCATAAACATCCCCCCCACCGATGCCGCAGGCTCAATGCCGCCCGCCACATGGCGTTTGAACCCGGATTTGATCATCAACGGAATGGTAAACGTTCCCGTGGTTGCCGTATTGGCAATGGCGCTTCCCGAAACGGAACCGAAAAAACCCGAAGCGATAACAGACACCTTGGCCGGCCCCCCGATGCGATGACCGAAAAGCGACATCGGAAGGTCCAGAAAAAACTGACCGGCGCCGGATTTCTTGAGAAACGAGCCAAAAAAGATGAACAGGATAACGTAGGTTACCAAAACATTTGCCATGATTCCGAATACGCCTTCTTGCTTCAGATATACATGGGTCATGATCCGGTCGACCGAAAAACCCCGGTGCGCAATGGCATCGGGCATGTATGGCCCCACGTAGCAGTAAATGAGAAAAGCAAGTCCGACGATCGGGAGTGCATTTCCCAGAACACGGCGGGCCACCTCCAGGGAAATGACCACACCGATGATCGAGATGTAGAAGTCTGTCTGTGTTTCCGCGCCCATCCGATAATTCAGGGCTTCGAACTGGTGGATCCAGTAGCCCACAACAAAGGCCGCCACCAGGGCAAGGCCGATATCAGGTACCGTGGGCCGGTCCTGTCTTGACTGCGAAGTGGCCGGGTAGAAAAGAAAAACCAGAACAAATGTAATCAACACGTAAATGCCCCGGTGATACTGCGCGGCAAATGGGGAGACGCCCGTGTTATATAGATAGAAAAATACCATGATCACGGCAAGGGCGGATGAAACGACATACCATACGCCTTTGTCCAGTGTCCTTGCAACCGCCTGCTCCTTTTTTTCCAACTCTTTTAATTTGTCCTCTGTTCCGCGAGGGATTTCTTCCGCCATTGTTCCCGGCTCCTTCTTCGCATTGTTATTGCTGATGCCAATTAAAATTGACGACTTCGTAAAAAATCCAACATCTGCAACTGCGCGCGATTTATCAGAATTTCATGTACGCCAAGCAATCTGCATTCTTCGAAATCGCGTAATCCTTGATCTTGAACTTTTTACGAATGCATCAAAATTCAGTCGATCAGGAGTTTGAGGTACAAAAAGAGAGGGGAATGATTTCCCCTCTCTTTTTCTTCTGTCAATAAAGACATTATGTTTTTTAATCGATCGGCTTCAAATGATCCGGGATTTCAATTCCCTGCTCCTCCCAGAATCTGGCCGCGCCTTTGTGCAGCGGCACGGCGGCATTCTGGAAGTTGTTCTCGATGGACATTTCGCGGGCAGCCGAGTGAGCCTGCCGCATATGCTCGATTCCCGCATCGGACCAGATGGTTTTTGTCATCCTGTACACCACATCCTCGTCGACATCCGCACGCGTTGACAGGAAGGTGCTGTCCTGGAACACAATGGCATCTTCATCCATCCCGGGATAGGTGCCTTCAGGGATCGGAACGGTCG
>SLJY01000208.1 GCA_007134875.1 Desulfobacterales bacterium | reverse complement strand
TTGAAATTAGTGGCGTCCCCAAGGGGATTCGAACCCCTGTCGCCGGCGTGAAAGGCCGGTGTCCTGGACCGGGCTAGACGATGGGGACGCATGTTTGGCTATGGTGGGCCGTGCTGGGCTCGAACCAGCGACTCTCTGCTTAAAAGGCAGATACTCTACCAACTGAGTTAACGGCCCGCACTGCGCTCAATAAAACCATTCTTATATAGACTGAGGACGTCAATGTCAACTGAAAAAATAATCGGTTTTTGAATTTTTTCAAGCATCGATGTTGTTTTTTCTCCGGGGCCGCACGCACGGTCCATGATCCGGCATTCACTGTCTACCGATCGGTTTTTGTCCTTGCCAGCTCGTAATAGAGCGAATCCGGATGATCTTCGACAATTGTCCGAAATGCCTCCCGGCTTTTTTCCGGATCTCCGGTTTCGGCATACAACTCTCCCAGGCGGAACAGGGCCTGATCCCTGGGGGCTGAATCCGGATTTTCGGCGATCATTTCGAAATAGCGAATAGCATCGTTATAATCGCCGCTTTCCTCATAGGCATAAGCGAGCCCCATGACCGCTGTTTCCCGGAACCGATGGCGGGAGGGCAGACGGGATACAGCCCTCTCGTAATACCGGATCGCCTCGTCGGTGTCCCCGGCCCGCAAAGCAGCCGCAGCGTACTGCACGGTAGCGATCTTTGCGACTTCCGTGTTTCCGTATTCCTCCAGAATCCGGCCAAAGTCGTTTTTCACCGCTTCGAATTCTTCGGAAGATCCGTTTTCGGAAACGATTTGCGCATAGCGGTCCATGGCCCCGGCAAACAGGACCGAGGCGGCGTTCTCCTGCTGGCTTTTATAATAAAAATAGCCGGATGTGCCGGCAATAAGCACCAACAAGAAGACAACCCCGGCAATAATCGGCTTGCGGTGCTCAACAAAAAAGGCCGCGATCCGGTGCAGGTATACAGTTACGGGATCGGGCTCTTCCAGCAGTTCCTTACGGGTTTCTTTTTCGCGTTTTTCGCGGGCCATTGACTGCTCCGTCGGCTTTTGTTGGGGCTTGTTTGTTTTCAGGCGATGACAAAGGCTTCCTTGATTCTTTTCCATCCGTCATCGGAGATTTTTGCGCCTACCAGTTGGCAGACCTCGAACCCGCAGCACGATCCGATGGCGCCGCTTTGTTCGAACCCCAGGCCGTTTACCAGGCCGTAAAGGAATCCGGCCGCCCAGAGATCGCCCGCACCGGTGGTATCCAATGCCTTTCCGTCGCCCATGGCCTTGATGGCGACCACTTCCCCGCTGC
This sequence comes from Desulfobacterales bacterium, assembly GCA_007134875.1. Classification (GTDB taxonomy): domain Bacteria; phylum Desulfobacterota; class Desulfobacteria; order Desulfobacterales; family Desulfosalsimonadaceae; genus B1SED10-16. The sequence goes on along the minus strand of SLJY01000208.1, from coordinate 2,251 downwards.
CCGCAATCATTGATCCGCGGGGGCCTGTTTTAAGCACCGCAATCTCCGCATCCCGGGAGAGCCGTTTAAGGGCCTCTGCTTCGTCCTTTTCCCCGGTGTAGGCCATGGCCTCGTCTTCATTGGCAATCAGGATATCAATATAGTCAGCAACAATCGTGTCAAGCAGGTCTATGGACTCTTCCACCACGTTAAAACTTGCCAGATCGAGGCTGATCCTGGCACCGGCTTCCCTGGCCGCCCGCAGCACCGCGTTCATCAGGTCGCGGTTGAACAGGAGATATCCCTCCACATGGACGACGGCTGCATCCCGGAAGCTCTCCGGCTTAATTTCGGACGGATCCATTGCTGCTGCCGCACCGAGGTAAGTGAACATGGTGCGCTGGGCATCCGGGGTCACAACGGAAAGCACGCGTCCCGTGGGATCGTCGGAAAGAAAAAGCGCCGGCTCCACGCCGCAGGAAACCAGGTCCCTTTCAAAAAGATCTCCCAGTTCGTCCTTGCCGCGCTTGCCGACAAAACGGGCCCGTCCCCCCAGGCTGCCAACGCCCACCGCCGTGTTGCAGGCGGATCCGCCCGATACGACCTGGTTATCGCCGGTCGTAAGCCGGATCAGACGCTCGATTTCTTCGGCATCCACAAGGGTCATTCCCCCCTTGGCCGCGCCGGCGGCTTCCAGGAAGGCATCATCCTCGCTGGCCAGAATATCCACGAGGGCGGAACCCACCCCCACGATCAGCTTTCTATTGTTGAAATCCATAGTTGTCCTTTTTAAGCTTACTTCCGATTATAAATCAAATTTTTATGATGCGCTTCCTTCATCAGCGCACCCTATATTCCAGCATGCTTCGGAGCCTGACAAACCTTGATATTAGACCTTTCCCGAAGCCGTCCAACCTACCATACCATGTTTTCATGAATCCACCCGGTATCGCCGTCCGAATGTTCGATCTGAATCCATACGCCGCTTCGGTCTATCACCTTGAACGGCACACCTTTTTCGGCCTGAAAAAGCACTTCCTGGTCGGTTCCGGGGGAGGACCGGATGTTGCATATATCGTTTTTCGTGATCACCGTCGGGGTTTCATCAACGAGATCCGTATGCATCCACCCGTTGGTGCTCTCGAAATCCTCGAAAAAGATCCAATCCCTGTGAGTGGAGATAGCACGGATGGGGGTGTGGCGCTCCATGCGCCACAGAACCTCGTGATCGGTTCCCGGCCCGGAGCGAACATTGGCGACATCCACTGAAATTGCGAGCCGTTCGGCGGACGCTGAGGAGGCCGCACCAATAAGGACGGCCGCCAGGATTAAAACAGCCAGACGAACAGGAACTGCTTTCCAACCGGTTTTCAGTTGCTCCATGATTTCTCCTTATGGTACAAATCGCTTCGGTGCGCTCGCCCCCGTTACGCGGCCATCAGCCGGGTAACCGCGGATTCAAGGCCGTCCACGGACAACTCGAACATGGGAAAGATCTGTCCGATCATGCCGATGGTCCGCGTATAGGGCCACATCCGCGCGGGAAGGGGGTTTAACCAGGCATTGGCCGGAAACGTTTCGGCAAGAAACTGCAGCTGCTCGATGCTGGCCCTGCCGCTTCTTTCGGTGATGTACAAAGAGCCGTCCCGTGCCATCAACTCGTAGGGCGCCATGCTGGCATCCCCTACGAATATCAGCCGGGTTTCCGGATCCATCCGCGAAAACTCGATCACCGGCTTCGGCTTTTTATAGCGGGTCGGATCCTCCCACACGGTATCGTAAACGGTATTGTGAAAAAAATAAGTCTTCAGATCCTTAAACTGGGAGCGGGCATAGTTGAAAAGGGTCTGGACCACCGGAATATGGGGGTCCATGGAATATCCGCCGTTATCGATCATCAAAATGATCTTGAGGCGATCCTTGAGGCTGCGGTCGAAGACGATCTCGATCTCGCCTGCGTTCTTCATGGTCTGGTAGATGCTTTCCTCCACGTTGACCTGGTCTTTCGGGCCGTCCGGAACCAGGTTCCGCAGCCGTTTCAGCGCCTCGGTCATGGAAGACGGTGTCAGGGGACCGCTTCTTGAATAATCCTTATACCGCCTCTCCCCGGCCACCTTGACGGCACTCTGATTGCGCGACGCCCCGCCGATTCGCATACCGCCCGGGTGATAACCGGAATGTCCAACCGGAGAGGTGCCGCCGGTGCCGATCCACTTGTTTCCACCATCATGGCGCTCGGTTTGCTCTTCGAGGCGTTTTTTGAAATACTCGA
>SLJY01000159.1 GCA_007134875.1 Desulfobacterales bacterium | reverse complement strand
GCATGCTCACGGAACTTGCCATGGGAAAAACCCTCAAGGAAGCCAAGGCGATCACCAACAAAGACGTGGCTGCCGCACTCGAGGGACTTCCCAAGAACAAGATGCACTGCTCAAACCTTGGCGCCGACGCTTTGCACATGGCTATCCAGGACTACGAGGACCGGAAGGCCGGGGTTCAGCGAAGCGGACCGGCGCGAAAGGAAGAACACGCGCACGAAAAGGAATCACACTGTTATTGTCCCTACTGCGACGTGGAGCTCAATGAGGCGGTAACCTTTTGCGAGGCCTGCCAGAGAAACCTCGACGAGGAGCACTGACGCTTTCTGCGAAAAGGAATCGCGTGCAACGGATCACATGGTTTTTCCGGGGGGAGCCCGGATGAAAGCTGCTTCCATGGGATCCGGAAGGAAGGATTTTTTCAAAACGGCTATCAGGGACTGGCTGTATTCCGGCCGGTCCCTGGCAGCCATACCTGATGGCTACAAAAAGAGATATGAGGTGTTGGAATTGAAGCTGATCAATCTTGACCATATTTCCGCCGCGCCTTTGCTTCCGGCAGTAAAGGAAAGCATGATCGAAGCGATTAACGGCGATCTGCACAACCCGTCCAGTCAGCACCAGGCAGGCGAGGCGGCGGCGGAGCGGTTGGAGGCGGCGCGGGAGGCCGTTGGGCGGCTGGTAGGGGCGAAAGATACCAAGGAAATCGTTTTCGTCTCCGGCGGGACGGAGTCCGTCAACCATGCCATCAAGGGCGTGGCTATGGCCAACCAGAGCAAGGGAAATCATATTGTCACAACGAACATCGAGCACAATGCCGTTATACGGAGCCTCAAAAGGCTATCCGGCGCCGGGTTCAAAGTGACCTCGCTTCCGGTGGACGAATCCGGGCGCGTGAATCCCGAGGACGTGGCAAAGGCTATAACGGGCAAGACCATTCTCGTTTCGGTGATGCACGCCAACAACGAGACCGGAACACTCCAGCCGATTCGCGAGATCGGAGCAATCACCCGTGAAAAGAACATCCTTTTTCACAGCGATGCCGTCGATTCGGTAGGCGTGGTTCCCGTTTCTGTGGAGGAGTTGGGCGTCGACCTGCTGAGCTTCGGTTCCAACCGCTTCTATGGGCCTCATGGCGTGGGGGGGCTTTATGTCCGGAAGGGAACCCGCATCTTCCCCTTGCTGGAAGGGGGCGTCCAGGAACACAACAAGCGGGGAGGGACGGAAAACCTGATCGGCATCATTGGTATGGGAAAGGCCGCCGAGCTTGCCATCCGGGATATGGAGACACGTGGGGCCCACCTGTCGGAGTTGAAGCAGTATCTTTTGGACAACCTGCCGAAGCATATCGACGAGTATCTGATTAATACGAACCTGGAGCACAGCCTCCCGGACCTGCTCAACGTATCGCTGAAATACATCGAGGGGGAGTCCGTTATGCTGATGCTGGACGGCGACGGTGTTGCGGTTTCCACTAAGTCGGCCTGCGCCACGGGGTCGCTAAGGGCATCGCATGTGCTGATGTCTCTGGGGTTGAGCCACGCCGACGCACAGGGCACAGTTGTCCTGGCGTGGGGAATTGACAACACCAAAGAAGAGATGGACCACTTTCTTGTTTCCCTGTCCGAGTGCGTCCATACCCTTCGCAGCATGTCGCCGCTCTACAGGAATCACAACGGGTAGTTCTCCCGCTGCCGGGACGGTTTTGCCGGGGTGGTTTGTGTTGCGCGCAGGAAGCACTATCCGCCATTAGCATGCAAAAGCCGCTTTTGCACGGCTTTTGCATGCCTTTGCAGCGGGCGTTGCTTCTCAGGCCGCTGCCGGTCGGATCATTACCGAGGTTCCTTGGACCCCCCGCTTCCTTCTATGCTGCATTGGGTAAAATCCACGGTTTTTCCGCAGCCGGGGCATTTATGCTGCCGGTCGAATTCATCGGAAAAAATTTCCAGCTGCGTTCCGCATTCCGGACAGTTGCATGTAAATGCACTCAGGTTTTTGAAATTCTCGAAGCCCGGGCAATGCTGGGGGGTGGTTCCGCCGTGAGATGTCATGTTTTTCCTCCTTGCTCAATGTGGTGATACGATATTTGTTAAAGTTCTTTTCCAATATAATAATCGAATTGGCTTCCTACAAATAAAAAAGCAGATGGATCCATGATCAGATTATTTTTCAATCGTTCAGTCAACCGTTTATTACCGGCGGGTGTTGTTTTTCTCGCCCTTTTTCTTCATGCCTGCGCCCCGGGCTACCTGTTGATTCCCGAGGCGGAAATGGATGAGCTCAATGCGGATCTGATGGCCGTCCGGGATGACATGGACGAACAGGCGGGAGAAATCGAGCAACTTCGGTCGTTATGCGAGCGCCATCACCTTCAGGCGATGGAAAACGCCCTTGAGACCCGGCAGGCCACGGAATCTCTGGCCGGGCTGATCCGGGAAAAACACGACGTGATTCTCCTTGAGTTGTCGAAAATTGCCCCGGAACCGGATTCGGATGCCGAACCCATAACCCCCCTGGCTCCGGAATTGAGCCGGATGGACAAACTGGTGGTGGGGCAGATCGAAAAGGTGATGCTCACCCCGACGAACAGGCTGTTTCATGCACGAATGGATACCGGTGCCAAGACATCATCTTTGGACGCAAGGGATATCGAGACCTTTGAGCGCGACGGAAGCACCTGGGTCCGGTTTGCGGTCGTTGATCCGGAAAGCGGCGATTCCCACGTCCTGGAAGAACCTGTGGTCCGGCATGTGCGCATCTATCAATCCTCCAACGCGGAAGGGGACCGGCGGCCGGTGGTGAAACTCAAGTTCCGGTTGGGCCGCATTCAACGGGTCGATGAGTTTACGCTGGTGGATCGGGAACACCTGGATTACCAGGTGCTGATCGGGCGAAATATTCTGAAGGATCTAATCGTTGTGGATGTGTCGGACGAGTTCATCGTGGATCCCCCGGAATACGACGACAATGGGAGCGATATGTGATGAGGCCGAACCGGGGCTTTTACCTGGTCATAGCCGCACTGATTCTCGCGGGTCTCAGCCTGGCGTGGTTTCGTCACATCCACTTGAATATCCCCCTGTGGCCCGGCGAGCGGGCGCCTGCCTGGCTCATCGAGGCCCGGATCGATTTCGTGGCGGAAGGCAGGCCCGTTCTTGTAAGCCTTGATCTTCCGGACAAACCACCCGGGTTCACCGTGGTTTCCGAGCAGGCCGCATCACCGGGGTATGGTTTTTCCATCGTTGAAGAAGACGGCAGCCGCCGTGGGGAGTGGTCCAGGCGGCATGCCTCCGGAGAGCAGACCCTCTATTACAAGATCCAGGCGATTGAAAAGCAAGGCGATTACGAAAGCGAGCGGTCCCGCCGAAAACCCGAACCCCGCCTGGTTTACTGGGATGAGCCCCAGTCCACTGCCGCAGGACAGATCCTGACACAGGCCTACGAACGTTCCAGCACGCCGGAGAGCCTGGCCCGGGAGGTGATCCGACAGCTTGGAGCGCGGGAACCCGACCAGAATGCCGCCCTGCTGCTGGCCGAGTATTCTCTCCCCGAGCTGATCATGCACCTTCTCAACCACGCCGGCATTCCGGCGCGAATTGCCATGGGGCTCGAATTGGAGGACGCCCGCCGCTACCAGCCCCTGAAGCCTGTTCTGGAAATTTACGGAGGGGGGCGCTGGATCACCGTCGACCCCGCTACCGGAGCAAGCGGGCTGCCGGAAAATATGCTGTTATGGCACAGGGCCGGCCAATCCATGCTTGACGTCATGGGTGGAAGCGGCTCGGAAGTCCGGTTTTCAATGATTCGCCAGGTGATGCCCGCCATGGACCTTGCCCGCATGCAATTCGAGGAAGGCGGGTTTTCCCGTCTCAGCCTGTATCACCTGCCCATCGACGAGCAGAGTATGTTCAAGCTGCTTTTGCTTCTGCCGGTGGGGGCCCTTATCGTCAGTTTCATGCGGATCGTTGTGGGGGTTCGAACGTCCGGCACTTTTATGCCGGTTCTTATTGCCTTTGCTTTTTTGCAGACGACACTTATTCCCGGCCTTGCGGCCTTTCTCGGCATCGTATCCATGGGGTTGGTGCTTCGGGGCTATCTATCCAGGCTCAACCTGCTTCTGGTGGCCCGGATTTCCACCCTGATCGTTTTAGTGATTTTTCTCACCTCCATGATGAGCGTACTGGGGTATGAACTTGGTATAAACGTCGGGCTGACCATCACATTTTTTCCCATGATCATCATTGCCTGGACGATTGAGCGCATGAGCATCCTGTGGGAAGAGGACGGCTGGCGGGAGGTGATGGCGCAGGGGCTGGGGAGCCTGTTGGTAGCCCTTCTGGCATACGCCTGCATGCGCATCGGCGTGGTGGGGCATCTTACCTTCAATTTTCCGGAAATCCACCTTATTATCCTGGCCCTGATTCTTTTGACCGGGCAGTATACGGGATACAAGCTGACCGAGCTGAAACGGTTTTCCGAGATGATGAAACCGGATAGCTGATATGTGGCGTTTTCCGTCCAGGCTTCATAGCAGCGGCATTCTCGGGATGAATCGCCGCAATGTCTCCTACATATTCCGATACAATGAACGCAGGCTCTATCCCGTGGTCGATGACAAGTTTCGCACCAAGCTGCTGCTGGAGAAATTTTCCCTTGCCACGCCGAAGCTGCTGGCGGTTGTCCGCTACCAGTATGAAATCAAAAAATTTCGAAAGACCATCGAAAATCTTGAGGCGTTTGCTGTTAAACCCGCCAGGGGAGCCGGCGGAAAAGGCATACTGGTGGTGTGCGGACGCGACGGGGACAGGTTTGTAAAGCCGTCTGGGAACATCATCGCCGTCCATGATATCAACCGGCATCTGTCCAACATCCTGGCGGGATTGTATTCTCTGGCAGGCACCCCGGATGTGGCGATCGTGGAAGACCTGATCCGTCCGGAGTCGATGTTCGAAGCGCTATCCCATGAAGGCGTCCCGGATATCCGGATCATTATATTCCGGGGATACCCCGTCATGGCGATGCTCAGGCTTTCCACCCGGGCATCCGACGGAAAGGCCAACCTGCACAAGGGGGCTGTGGGGGTGGGCCTTGACATCGGCAGCGGATCCTGCCTGCATGCGGTTCAGTATGCGAAAAGGGTCTATCGGCATCCCGACACCGGAATTCATTTGGATACCATTGCGGTGCCGGACTGGGAAAACCTTCTGCAGCTGGCATCCAAAACCTATGATATTACAGGCCTTGGATACATCGGCGCGGACCTGGTGGTCGACAGAGACCGTGGCGCCATGCTACTTGAGCTGAACGCCCGGCCCGGACTTTCCATACAGGTTGCCAATGGGTGCGGGCTGCTGCCAAGACTGGAGACGATAGAGCAAAAAGACGACAGACCCTGGCCGGGAGCGGAAGAAAGGGTCCGGTTTTCCATGAAAGCGTTCGGGGAATAATCTGCTGGACGGTTTGACGGTCCGTGTGGAATCTGCTATTCAATCCGATGATACACATAGAGGTGGGGCATGGAGGAAGCATTTGAAAAACTGGCCCGGGACGCGGGCTTATGTGAAGAGGAAATGGCGGAGTTGATACGTCTTTTCGTTGATAGTGCGGCAACGGATATCCGCCGCCTGGAAAGGTTTCTTGCCTCAAAGCAGGTCCCGGAAGCGCGAAGGCGGCTTCATTCCCTGAAAGGAGCGGGCATCAACCTGAACCTGGAACGGCTTGCACGGTATTGTGAGCATGCGGAAGCGGCACTGGACAATCATTGCTGCGAGGACGCTGCCGAGGCCGTGATACAAATCAAGCAAATTGTGGAAAATCTTTATGCAGACTCTGTTGGCCGGGAGTACCCCACGTCTTCCTGACGGCTTCCCGGCGGTTCCCTGAAAGCTCTCCGGGCGGCTTTCAGGATAGAAACGATACAGGACATTGAAATGAAAAAAATCCTGATGGTCGATGATCATCCTGTTATGAGAAAGTTCATGTCCGATCATCTCGGGAAAAAGGGATACGAAGTGTCCCTTGCAGCCGACGGCCTGGCCGCCCTGGAGATACTGGATACCTTTACGCCGGATATTGTTTTTATCGACCTGGTGATGCCGAATATCGGCGGAGACAAGCTTTGCCGAATCATCCGCAGTCGCCCCTCCCTTAATCATGTATTCGTGGTGGTGTTTTCCGCCGTGGCGCTCGAAGGAAAGGATTCGTTTGAAAGCCGCCCGGCGGATGCCTATATCGCCAAGGCTCCCCTGGGAAAACTCGCCGGATACGTGGATGCGGTCATTTCGGCCGTTGAGGAGGAACGGACAGACGAGATCCGGGGCCGCATTTTCGGCAGCGAGGATGTCCTGGAGCGTACGATCTCCAGGGAGTTGCTGGCCTCGAAAAAACATTACGAGATGATTTTAAGCCGCATGTCGGAAGGCCTGCTGGAGTTGACAGACCGCTTGCGGGTTGTTTTTGCCAATCCGGCCGCCATGGATATTATCGGCCTGGAAGAGGAGATGCTGCTCTCGGCCGATTTTTGCGAACTCATTGCCGAAGACAGGCGTCCGGCGATTTCGGAGAAGCTCAAGGAAGCAAAACGAACGCGGCGCGAGGTTGTTTTCGACTCGGAAATCCGGTTCAACCGGAACCTGGTTTCCATGAAATTCATACCCGCCACCAGCGGGGAGGATTTCCGGATGCTGGTCATGTTGAAGGATATTACTCGGCAAAAAAAGCTGGAGCGGCAGTTGCGACAGGCGGAAAAAATGGAAGCCATCGGGAATCTCGCCGGCGGCATTGCCCATGACCTGAATAACATTCTGAGCCCGGTATTCGGCTACACGGAAATGGCCATGCAAAGCCTGCCGGCGGGTGCACCGGCGGCAAAAAATCTTCAAAACGTGATTACCGCCGCAAACCGGGCCAGGGAATTGGTTCACCGGATTCTCCAGTTCAGCCGCCGGAGCGAGGAGGATATCCGGCCGGTTAAAATTCAGTTTGTCATCAAGGAAACCCTGAAGCTTCTTCATGCCTCCATCCCCGCCACCATTGAAATCCGTGAGACCATTGATCCGTATTGCGATGCCGTCATGGCCGATGCGTTCCAGATTCAGCAGATCGTCATGAACCTCTGCACGAATGCATTCCATGCAATGGCCGATGACGGAGGCGTGCTTGACGTTTTGCTCTACCAGGTGGATCGGGGGCCTTTCGATCCGCCTTCCCTGAGAGGAAACCGGGAAGCGGATTATGTCGTGCTGGAGGTGGCCGATACCGGCTGCGGAATCGATTCCGGGGTGATCGACAAGATATACGATCCCTATTTTACCACTAAACAGATGGGAAAAGGAACAGGCCTTGGTTTGTCGGTGGTCCATGGCATCGTCGAGAAATGCAACGGTCAAATTACAGTGGACAGCAAAGCCGGAGAGGGGACCATCTTCCGGGTATACTTCCCGGCAGTCAGGACCGACGCCGTCAGCGCCTGCGAAAATCCGGATATTGCGGTAATGCCGCGGGGATCGGAAAGCATCATGATCGTCGACGATGACGATGTGATTGCCCGGATGTACCAGGAGGTACTCAACGGGCTTGGATACCGGGTTTCGGTTTTCGATAACGGCCGGGATGCCTGCGATGCGGTTATGCGGGCGCCGGAATTTGATCTGATTATTACCGATATGACCATGCCGGGCAAGACGGGCGCCGAGTTGGCCGCGGAAGTGCTGGCCGTCCACCCTTCGATGCCCGTCATCCTGAGCACCGGATTCAATGAGCGGATTTCGGAGAAAAAAGCCGGGCAAATCGGCGTAAAAAAGTTTCTTCTCAAGCCGGTGAGCATTATGGAGCTGACCCGTGCGATCCGGGAGGTTTTGGACGGCTGCGACTTGCCGGAAGAAGGGTCGGATGGAAAAGAACCAAACTAATGCCCGAATGAAATCCAGGATTTTTCGATCAGGCACAAATCAGATGCACGGAGATGCACATGCCTTTGTCAAACAACCAGGCGGATAATTTTCCGGAGATTCCCCCGGTGAGCGTTCCGGAGCACCCGGTGTGGCCGGAGTTGCCACCGGCGGGTAAGCGTCGGCTGGAGGAGAAAATCGCTGATATGCTGGAAAGCCTCAACGGTGTACTGGTGGCGCATTATTATACCCACCCGGATTTGCAGGCCTTGGCGGAAAAAACCGGCGGATGCGTAGCGGATTCGTTGGAAATGGCCCGGTTCGGTGCCCGGCACAAGGCACAGACCCTCGTTGTGGCGGGTGTTCGTTTCATGGGGGAGACCGCCAAGATTTTAAACCCGGAAAAAAGGGTTTTCATGCCGGACCTTGCCGCCACGTGCAGCCTCGACGAGGCATGCCCGGCGGAGGAATTCAGCCGGTTTTGCGACCGGCATCCGGATCACACGGTGGTCGTTTACGCCAATACCAGCGCCCGCGTCAAGGCCCGGGCCGACTGGGTCGTCACCTCCGGCATCGCAGCGCCCGTGATCGAACACCTTGCGGCAAAGGGGGGAAAAATCCTGTGGGCACCGGACCGGCATCTTGGCCGCTACCTGGAAACGACCACCGGCGCCGATATGCTGTTGTGGCCCGGGTCCTGCGTGGTTCACGAGGAATTCAGATCCGTGGCGCTGGAACGGGTTGCGCGCCTGCATCCCGATGCAGCGATCCTTGTGCATCCGGAATCGCCGGAAAGCGTCATCTCCCAGGCCCATGTCGTGGGGTCTACCACCGCGTTGATCAAGGCGGTTTCCACCATGGCGCACAAGAAATTCATCGTGGCAACCGACAAGGGGATTTTTTACAAGATGCGCCAGGCGGCACCCGACAAGATCCTTATCGAAGCGCCAACGGCGGGCGAGGGGGCGACCTGCCAGGCCTGCGCCGAATGCCCGTGGATGGGGCTGAACTCCCTCCAAAGCCTTGCCGCGGGTCTGGAAAACAAAACTGGCGAGGTTTTAATCGATCCGGCAATCCGTGAGCAGGCGGTGGTTCCGATCCGGCGGATGCTCGAATTTGCGGAAACCCTGAAAAAAGACGACAAGGACTGAGACCTCGCCCACCATGATGACCGACCGGTTTGAACAGATCGTCGAGCGCATCGGAGCGGTTGTGCTCGGAAAGCATCCCCAGATCCGCCTGGCCCTGGCATGCCTCTTCGCCCGGGGACATCTTCTGATCGAAGACATGCCCGGAATCGGCAAGACCACGCTTGCCAAAGTGCTGGCCCGTTGCCTGGGACTGGCCTTTCAGCGCGTGCAGTTCACATCGGACATGCTTCCCGGGGATGTTTTAGGCGTTTCCATATTCGACCAGCAATCCGGACGCTTCTATTTTCATCCGGGACCCGTGTTCACCCATGTGCTGCTTGTGGACGAGATCAACCGGGCCATGCCCAAGACCCAGAGTGCATTGCTCGAGGCCATGGAGGAAGAGCAGGTAACCGTGGAGGGCGAAACGCGCCTGCTTCAGCCGCCTTTTTTCGTCATTGCCACCCAGAATCCCCTGGAATACGCCGGAACCTTTCCATTGCCCGAATCGCAGATGGACCGTTTCCTCATGCGCATTACCGTGGGATACCCGGACCGGGAGGCAGAAAAGAGCATCCTGCGGGGGGCGGGCACCCAGAAAGAACTCGCAAGCGTCGAAGCGGCCATGACGAAAGACGAGGTGTCGGAAATCCAGGACGAGATCGGCCGCGTCCACCTGTCGGACGCCTTTCTTTCCTACCTCCAGGATATCATTGCCCATACGCGCAATGCGCCCCATTTTCACGCGGGCCTTTCGCCCCGGGGAGGCATCGCGCTTTCCATGGCCGCCCGTTCCTGGGCGTACATGCACGGACGGGATTACGCCATACCCGAGGACCTCAAGGCGGTGCTTCTTCAGGTTGCAGGCCACAGGCTCAGAAGCGCCAAAGATCGTGTGGAGATGCCGGAAAACCGCATCCGATCGATTTTTGAGGAGGTTGACATCCCTGTGTGAAAACCGGGGCTGCGTCGCTTGCAACAGGAGTTCTTCCAAAGAGTATTTCATGCCCTTCAGAAAGCCGAAACAACCCGATCCATTGCCGGTGGTGCTGGATCATCAATGGGTCTATATTTTTCCCACGCGGCAGGGGTTCGTGTTTTTCATTATCCTTATCGCCATGCTTGCGGGTTCCATCAATTACAACAACAACCTGGGTTTTTTGCTTGTTTTTCTCCTGGGGGGCATGTCCCTGGTTTCCATGATCCATACGTACCGGAATCTTTTGGGGCTCAAAGTCCTTTCCGTTACCGTAAGCCCCGTATTTGCGGGCGAGGATGCCGTTTTCGCGCTGGCCCTCCGGACAGGCAGGCAGGAACGTCGGGCCCTTTCCGTTGCCATCGGAAAACCCCCGGAGGTCCGGGTGGACATTGCACCCCGCTCCGACCGGAGCGTTTCCGTCTGGATCCCCGCACCCCGGCGGGGTATCCTGCGGCCTGAGTCTTTTACAATTTCCTGCATATACCCCTTGGGGCTTTTCCGCGCATGGTCGGTGCTGCGACCGGACGCGCGGTGCACTGTGTATCCGGCCCCGGCATCGGGCAGTATGCCGGTGCGGGACGAAAGCCTGGGAGGTGGTTCCGGGGGTGACAGCCATGTGCGATCTTCCGGTATCGACGATTTCAAGGGGCTCAGAACCTACGAGCCGGGCGATTCGTTTCGTCATATTTCCTGGAAATCGCTGTCCCGGGGGCAAGGGGCGTTGACCAAGGATTTTTCCGGTTCAAAAAGACCGCGAAGCCTGATTTTCGATTATTCCGAGATCCGGGAAAAGGATACGGAGGATCGGCTTTCGATGCTGTGCAAAATGATCCTTGAGGCATCGCGGGAAAACCGCATGTATGGCCTGGCGCTTCCGGGAAAAACCTTCCAGCCGGACACGGGCGGCGTGCATCGGCACCGGTGCCTGAAGGCACTGGCGCTTTTCGGGAAGGAAGACCGTCATGGATGAATCCCGGCAGTATCTCCCCTCGCTGCTGATGGCGCTGTTTGCGGCCATCCTGCCCCATGTTCCCGTGCTCCCCTCGTGGGTTATTGCCTGGTGCGCACTCAATTGGGGGTATATCCTGTTCTGCGTGTCCCGCAGCCGTCCCCTTCCCGGAAGGCCTGCGCGCATCGGGCTGGCTGTCTTGGGCATCCTGGGCCTGCTTGTCACATACCATACCCGCATCGATTCGAGTGCCTACATCAGCCTCCTTGCCGTGATGTCGGCCATCAAGCCGTTTGAGGTCTCAACACACAGGGACCGGATGGTGACGCTTTTTCTGGCCTATTTTATCGTGATCGCAGGGGTTTTGGAAAACGATTCTCTGTTTATGATTTTCTATATGTTCGCGTCCGTGCTGATCACCACGGCGGTGCTGATCCGGATCAACGATCCAGGCCGCGGGCTGCGGGTGCATTTTCGCACCGGCGCCACAATCATGGGACAGGCGCTGCCGGTGATGCTGGTTTTGTTCTTTTTGTTTCCCAGGCTGGATGGCAGTCTTGTGGGCATCACCCGATCAGATACCGGTGTTACGGGCTTTTCCGGTGAACTTTCACCGGGCAGCGTCTCAGGGCTGGTGGAAGACGACCGGTTGGCGTTCCGGGTGGAATTCGACGGCGATATTCCCGGGTTCCGGGATCAGTACTGGCGTGGTATAACCTTTGCCCGCTTCGACGGCAAAGCGTGGCACCGGCAAAGAATGCCCGCATCTTTTGAAGCGCCCCCCGGCGGTTCCGGTGAGGCCGCCGGGTACAGGGTCATCCTGGAGCCGCACCGCAGCCGGTGGCTGTTCCTGCTCGATTATCCCGAATCGATCCCGGACGACTCGACGCTTTATGAGGATTTTACGGCCTTATCGGACGACCCGATTCATCGCACCAGGCGCTACAATGCGGTTTCGCGGCTGCGGGGGCATACGGGAAGCACACCGTTTCCGGGCAGCGATTTCATTTCTCTGCCGGGATCGGGAAATCCGAAAAGCAGGGCCCTTGCGGCGCGATTCCTGGAACTGCGGCCCGAACCGGAGCAGGTGGCAGAAGCGATATTGGGCTATTTCAAGGATCAGGATTTCCTCTACACCCTTCGGCCGCCGAGGGCCGGTTCCCATCCGGTCGACGATTTTTTGTTCGAATCCCGGCAGGGATACTGCGAGCACTATGCCTCGGCATTTGCATTTCTGATGCGGGCGGCCGGGATACCCGCGCGAGTCGTGGGGGGGTATCTGGGCGGCGAACTTAATCCGTACGGTAATTATCTGATCGTGCGGCAGTCGCATGCCCATGCATGGGTGGAGGTATGGAGCCCGGAAAAGGGATGGTTCCGCGTCGATCCGACGCTGGCCGTGGCGCCGGGCCGGGCGGAAGGCGGGCTTGAAGGGGCGCTGTCGCCGGAGGAGTTTTTAGGCATGACGCAGCGATACCTTCGCCCGTTTTCCTCGTTCATCTCGCAGGTCCGGTTCGGTCTGGATGCATTTTCCATGCAGTGGGAGGCGAGGTTCATGAGCTATTCCTACGAACACCAGCGAGAGATTCTCGACCGCATCGGAATCGGGTATACGCGTCGCAGCGGCGCGGTAAAGCTTTTGGGCGCCGGTGTCGTGCTGGTTTTTTTACTGTTTTTTGGATACCTGGCGTTTCAGCTGCGGTCGAAGGCGAAAAAGCCCGATACCGTGAAGAAGTTTTACCTCGTTTTCCTGGAAAAGCTTGCCCGTGCCGGGATTTCAAGGGATTGCGGGATCGGGCCGCTTGACTTTGCCAAAGAAGCCGCCCGGCGCCGACCGGATCTTGCGGATTCCATCCGGGAGATTACGGACTTGTATATCAATCTGCGCTATTCGGCCGATCCAGGTGAGGATACCTTTTATCGTTTCAGGGATGCGGTCAAATCGTTCGATCCGCAGCGGAAATCCGCCTGAAAACCCGCCTGTCTGTCGCGTCTCAAATCAATCCGTCCCCCCGGACGGCACTGCGAAGGTTAAAGGATAATTCCTATGGGATGGGGGGGTGGTGGGGGGTGCCCTCGGCAACTGTGAGGGTTTGGGATATCTCCTCGGCTTGCGCCGATGCAGCGTGGAAACTCGCTTCGCCTCCGGCTCCGCTCAAACATCCACGCTGCTTATCGACGCTTCGCCGGGCGCTATCACCAAACCCTCCCAATGTTGCCTTCGTGGCATCCCCCCCCACCCCCCACCCCATAGGAATTGCCCATTTTATACATCGCATTCCGGTGGGATGTTTTTTTTGGGGTATATCGGATTATCAAGCTAAGGGTTTCATGATGTTACAGCCCCAAAAGCTACAAATTGACGCATTTTGGAGGGTCGTGCGATTATCCTCGAGCAACATT
>SLJY01000076.1 GCA_007134875.1 Desulfobacterales bacterium | reverse complement strand
ATCTCGGCGGACCGATCCTGATTGCGCAGATGGCCGGAGAACAGGTGCAGCACGGACTGGTGAACCTCCTGGGATTTATCGCCCTGGTCAGCATTAATCTGGGCATTCTGAACCTCCTGCCCATTCCGGTGCTTGATGGCGGCCACCTGCTCTTTTTCGGGATCGAGGCGGTCAAGGGAAGCCCGGTTTCCTTGAAAACCAGGGAAATCGCCCAGCAGGTTGGGATGCTTATCATTTTGACCCTCATCATATTTGTTTTTTACAATGACATCATGCGATTGATTACCGGCGGCGGAAGCGGATAAAAAAGTCGTTTTCAGGACCGCAGGCGTCGGCAATTGCAATGAAACAAACACAACACCCGACAGGCACTTTGATTATGCCCCATCGACTTGAAATCGCGCTCAAAGCGCATCTGCATGACGCGGAAGGCCAACAGGTCCGGAAAAAAGCGGCTGTGTATTTCGGCATGGATATCGAATCGATCCGCAGCGTTCATATTTTGACCATCGACAAGGCGTTTTCCGAAAAGCAGCTTGCACAAATTCAGCATGAGATATTTACCAACCCGGTCACCCAGGTCTCGGACTACAAGCCGCTGTCCGTTGATTTTGACTGGTGCATCTGGGCGGGCTACCGGCCGGGGGTGAAGGACACTCCTGGAGAGACGGCTGTTGAGGCCATCGAGGATGTCACGGAAGCGCGTTTTGTCGCAAAAGAAGGCGTATACACGTCCCGGCGCTACTGCATCCGTGCGCCGGGCATGACCGGAGACGATGCCCGGATAATCGCGGAAGAACTTCTGTCCAACGACATCATTCAGCAGGTACGCGTCTGGAGCGCATCGGAATGGGACGAAAATACGGGTATCGGCATTATCGTACCGAAGGTGATGCTCGATCATGTACCCACGGTTTCCACCATTCCCATCGATTCAGACGAAACCGTCCGCAGGATAAGCGATGATCGGAACCTGGCCTTGAACGAAAACGACATACCCGTGATCCGGTCCTATTTCAATGAACCGGCCGTCCGGACGGAAAGGGAAGAAGCGGGGCTTTCCGATCCCACGGACGTCGAAATCGAATACATCTCCCAGGCGCGCTCCGATCATTGCAACCACAATACCTTCCGCGGCCGGTTTTATTACCGGGACCGTTCCGCCGGCACCACTGAGGAGATCGAGAGCCTGTTCAGGACATATATCGAGGCCCCGACCCTGGCCCTTCAGAAGAAGAAAGACTGGGTGGTCTCCGTGCTCTGGGACAACGCCGGCGTCGGGCGCTTCGACGAGAACCACTACTACGTGATCACCGGCGAAACCCACAATTCGCCGTCCAACATGGAAGCATACGGCGGCGCCATCACGGGCATCGTGGGGGTATACCGCGATCCTTTGGGTACGGGGAAAGGCTCGCGGCTGGTCATGGGCAGCTACGGCTTCTGCGTGGGGGAAAGAGACTACGGGGGCGAACTGAAGCCCAGGCTCCATCCACGGCGCCTCCTTGACGGCGTGATCGAGGGCGTCCGGGACGGCGGGAACAAGAGCGGCATCCCTACGCCTTTCGGGCAGGTGATCTTTCATCCGGGGTACATGGGAAAGTGCCTGGTATTCGTGACGGCTTTGGGGATCATGCCGTCTTCCGTCAACGGTGAGCCGGCCGAGCGGAAAACCACTTCGCCCGGCGATTTGATCTTCATGTGCGGCGGACGGGTTGGAAAAGACGGCATTCACGGGGTGACCGCGTCGTCCGAAAGTTTTTCCGCCCATACGCCGGCAGGCCATGTGCAGATCGGGGACCCCTACACCCAGAAGAAGATGCATGATTTTTTGCTCGAAGCACGGGATGCAGGCATGATCCGGTACATCACGGACAACGGCGGCGGCGGGCTTTCATCCTCCATAGGGGAGACTGCACGGCTTTCCGGGGGATGCCGGGTTTTCCTGGAAAGCGTTCCGCTGAAATACGAAGGCCTTGATCAATGGGAGATCTGGGTCTCGGAATCCCAGGAACGGATGACCGTTGCGGTTCACCCGGATGATGAGAACCGGTTTCTGGAGCTCTCCCGGAAGCATGCCGTGGAGAGCACGGTGATCGGTGAGTACACCGATTCCGGCAAGCTGCATATCACCTATGACGGCAAGACATGCGCGTACGTGGATATGGATTTTCTCACCCGCGGCTTCCCCCGGTGGGAGTTCGAGGCGGAGTGGACCGATCCGGCGGACCGGGGGCTTTTCGAGCCGGTGCTTTCCGAGCCTGCCGACTACAAAACGCTTTTGTGCGATCTGTTGTCGAACCCCAACATTTGCTCCAAGGAGTGGATCGCCCGCCAGTACGACCACGAGGTCCAGGGGGGAAGCGTCATCAAGCCGTTGGTGGGAAAATTCAGGGACGTCAACAGTGATGCCGCTGTGCTGCGGCCTGTCCTGGAATCCGATCGGGGCCTTGTTTTTTCCCAGGCGGTCATTGCCTTTTATTCCGCTATCGACGCGTACCACATGACCACGTGCACCATCGATGAGGCCGTGCGGCGCCTGCTGGCCGTGGGCGGTGATTTCGATCATATCGGAGGAGTGGATAATTTCTGCTGGCCCACCATCGCCTACGATCCGGTGATAAACCCCGACGGCCGCTTCAAGGCAGCCCAGCTCGTCCGCTCCTGCAAGGCCCTGGCCGAAATTTGCACCAAATGGGAGATCCCGCTTTTGTCCGGAAAGGACTCCATGTACGTCGACGGCCACCTGCCGGGTGCATACGGGGAATACCACAAAGTCTCGGCCCTGGAGACGCTTCAGTTCTCCGCCGCCGGCGTGACCGAAGACGTCGGCCGGTGTGTCACCATGGATGTTAAGGCACCCGGGGATCTGGTCTGCATCCTTGGGGAAACCCGCGATGAACTCGGTGCATCCGCGTATTATGACCTTTTTGGCTATACCGGGCTCAATGTTCCGAAAGTGGATGCCGAAAATTTCGCCGCGTTGTATCGTTCGGTTTCCCGTGCAGTGAAAGAAAACCTGTTTGCATCGCTTCATGGTATATACCGGGGCGGACTGGCGGTTCATCTGGCCTTGTGCGCGATGGCCGGCGACCTGGGGATCCGCCTGGACCTGGCGGCGGTTCCCGCGACCTCCGGCCTGCCGGCCGATCGCATGCTGCTTTCCGAAAGCGCCGGCCGGTTTATTGCAACCATAGCGCCTCAAAACAAGGACGCCTTCGAGTCGGTTTTTGCCGGCCTTCCCTTTGCCTTCGCCGGCAGGGTGACGGAGGAGAAAACATTGCATGTGACCGGACCGGGCGGGCGCATCCTGCTGGAAGCGGGCGTGGATGGTCTGAGAAACGCCTGGAAAAAGCCGTTTGGAGATTTGATATGACATCCCGGGTAAAAGCGCTCGTCCTGACAGGATACGGCCTCAACTGTGATATTGAAACCGCCCATGCATGCGAGTTGGCCGGTTTCCGTGCCGAACGGGTGCATATCAACGACGTGCTGTCCGGGAATGCAAGGCTTTCCGATTACGGCCTTCTGGTTTTTATCGGCGGTTTTTCCTGGGGCGACGATCACGGGGCCGGGGTCATCCAGGCCGTTCGCATGAAAAAGCATGCGGGAGAGGCCATCATCCGGTTCGTGGAGGACGGCAACCTGGTTCTGGGCATCTGCAACGGGTTCCAGACCATCGTCAACATGGGGCTTCTGCCCGGTTTCGACGCCGATTACCGGGCCCGGAAAACCGCCATTACCTACAACGACTGCGGCAATTTCCGGAACGACTGGGTTCACCTGGCATTCGACGCGGCATCTCCCTGCGTGTTCACCCGGGATATGAGCCATGCCGAGCTTCCGGTGCGTCACGGAGAGGGAAAGGTTGTCGCGGAAGACAACACGCTTTTGTGCCTGAAGGAAAACCGCCAGATTGTCTGCCGCTATGCTTCTTCAGACGGCTCTCCGGCCGGCGGGCGGTTCCCGGAAAACCCCAACGGTTCCATGGAGGATATCGCAGGCCTCTGCGATCCCACGGGCCGGATATTCGGCCTCATGCCGCATCCCGAGGCCTACCATCATCCAACCAACCATCCGGACTGGTGCCGGAACCGGGCGCTGCAGCGCGGCGGCGGGACCGAAGCAGCCGTCCACGAGGTCCCCGGTCTTCGTATTTTCCAAAACGCCTTTCGTTACATTTCCGAAAAATGATGCACTCCTAACTTGATTGATCCACAGTCTGTTTTTGTTAGCTCAACCCCATAGCTATAAAGTCACCTGTTTTATGTGCGACATGAATGCCCTGGTAAAACCCGGACGGCCTTGTGAAGGTTAAAGCCCGAATTCCCGTGCTATTGTAACGAGGTTGGATGCGTAACGTCCAATTTAGTGTAATAATCCATCTGCCTTTTCGCTGTTTCTCCAACCTGCAGTTGTTGCGCCGGCATTTCAAAGCACTCAATGATGTCGAGATCATCCAGTAAGCATAACTAACTGATTATGTATATAATCAGATTTAATATTACAAATGAACAATGGAATCGTATAGAGTCTATTATCATTAACGCCATCCAAGGACTCCAGAGGGCGTCCGGATCGAGATCACGTTTAGAGTCTTTGAATAAGGTACATATAAACAGGCATACTGATTGCATTTTTGACTTCTGTTACCAAGGGCAATAATTCGCGTTTTTTGGGGCTGTCGATTAATGGGGAGAGGTATATAACTCCCTTACCCCAAGTGGCAGACGGTGCATCCCGAAGCAAATTTTTAAGAGATTGATAGTGTTCTGCAGATAATCCTTCTCCAATAACAAAATTGGCAGTAATCTCTATATTCCCATAATTTGCATTTATATGCAGCATTTTTTTGAAAGCTTCTTCGATACTGGATTTGCTCAATGGTTTCCCGAGAAATTTCAATGTCGGGGGGTCTACAGATTCGAGACCAATGTTGATATAAGTATAAAATGGAAAATTGTTGATGTCTTCAAATAGCTGGTCCTTTGCTTTAAGCAGGGAATCCGCGCTTCCAAACAAGAAAAGTAGGGGGGGGTCAGAATTTAATGCAAAACCGAGGTCTTCATAGGCTTTGCTTGCTGAAAAAGAGATAATTTCGTCATCTGCCGCAAGTGCATCATGATTTCCAAGGAACAGAGCATTATAGTTTTCAAGATTGCGGCCATAAAATGCCTTCATTGGCGAATTTGTTCGATAATATCCGTTTTAGGTCGGGTTTGAAATTGCTGTTCTGATTTGACACAGCAAAATTTGCAATGAAAAAGACAGCCGTCTGCAATATTGAGCGGGATGATTTCGTAATCAACGTGCCGGGTATCAGGTGGCAGTACCGAAATCCTTCCGCCTGTGATGGAGTGTAGTTTTTGACTGCGTTCGTGCAAGACCTTGTCATTGTTGTCCAATATGCTGTCGATCAGTTCCCTGGCTTTGGAATGAAATCTATTTTTGGGTGTCATATACAAATCTGCATATAATTGCGACCAGGCTCCAAATGCATTCATTACTGCCGGATTTGAAAAATAATCAATTTTCCAGACAGTGTTGCTCTGATATGGAAGACAAGGCAAATAATATTCACCAAGCCAGGAAATAATGCCTTTGTCGCTGCTATCGTCACCGACTGTATAGTATACCCAGTCATTGCCATCTGTTCGTTTGAACTGTTCAGCAGGATGAGGCCAGTTTGCATTTAACCCCCTTATGAATTTGATTTCCCCGTTTAAATTAAATATAAATTCATATTCCGGGGTTTTTATTTCCGAGTATTTCCCATACCGCAACGGAAATCTCGCTTTAATGGGTTTTCGGGGACTCTGCTTTTCTACGTTGACTGCAAGGCTGTTTAGCGGATTATACATAATATAATTCCTTTCTTGAATTTCCATGCCAGTGAAACCTGTCATGAGATCTTTTTTAACGTTGTAAGCCAGGACCAACTATGGCTTCCACTGATTTTTTTTATAAGAGTGCTTGTTTGATATTATGCTGAATAGTTATCTTTGGGTTTGCCCAGTTGCATCAGGGCGATGAATCTTCGGGTGGACATATGGGCCGGGCAGGTGGACTTGCAGGGCGCCAGGGACCGCTTGTTAACGGCAAAGGCACCGGGCATCCCCCTGGGGATAGAGTTTGAAAATGGCCTTCCGGATGGAATTCTCTGGCCAAAGGCATTGTCTACATAAACCGGGCAGGCCTTATTGCACCCTTCGCATGCCCTACGCTTATCGGTCTCCACAAACCTGGGTACCTTTTCAAGAATGACCGTAAAGTTGTCCGCCTTTCCATGGACAGCACTTACCCTTACCCGGGACATGGTATGAAGGTCAATGTTAAGATGCCGCCCGGTCTCCACCAGTTTGGGGGAAATTACGCACATGGCGAAGTCGTTGGTCGGAAATGTCTTGTCAAGCTGAGCCATGACACCGCCGATTTGGGGTTGCTTTTCAACCAGGTTGACCAGGAATCCGGAATCGGCCAGATTCAAGGATGCCTGGAAGCCGACAATGCCAGAAGCGATTAACATAACAGAACCATTGGGTGCTTTATTTTATCACATTTATAAATTCAAATTGATGGTGCCAGTCCGGGGTAAGGCCCCGTATGGTTTTAATCTGCCCCCCTCAGATTGAATTCGAATTCATGCTCAGAGCTGATCACCTCAGAGTAGGTACAGGATTTTTTTATATGAAATCAAAATGTTTCGATTTATTTTCCCTTGAGCTCAATTTAAACCGTCGATTTTGATCGTAGGGCGCTATTGTGGTTGCCTCCAGAACATATGATTAAGATCAGTTTAACCGAAAAATTATTATATTGACCTGAAAATCAAGAGTATGGTATGCTAATTTTAATTAGATTAATTACCCCTAAATCTGCTTTGATGCGCTTTCAGCTTTTGCGCTCAAAAGACTGAAATTTCTGATTTCATCAACATAGTGTTTCCGTCTGATCGTTCCAAAACCCTTTTGTTTTTGTTCCGGGTTCCGTTTGCCACAACGCCTCAGGTTGATGCCTCTAAACAAATGAAAAAGGAGAAGCATTATGGACCTTCGCCAGATCAGAACTTTTCTCACCGTGGCCACTCTTCTGAATTTCAACCGGTCTGCAATCCAGTTGAATTATTCCCAGTCCGCGGTGTCCGCCCAGATCCAATCCCTGGAGGACTATTTCGGAGTGCCCTTGTTCAATCGCGTCAGCAAGAAGGTCAACCTCACCGAAGCCGGCCAGGTTTTTTTTCGGTATGCGCAGAAGCTGATGTCCCTTCACGAGGAGGCAAAGGCCAAGGTGTGCAATCCCCAGTCGGCCAAGGGGCTGTTGTCCCTGAGGGTGCCCCAGAGCCTGAGCACTTATTATCTTCCTTTGGTGATTGATTCTTTCAGCCATCACTATCCCAATATCAGTATTGATGTGAGTACCTGCGCTTTTCATGTCCTCCAGGAGGAACTTCGGAGCTGCATTGTTGATATTGCTTTTTTGCTGTCTGATTCATTCAGCGAGCCCTCTCTTAATACAGAAGCCATTGGATTTGTAAATTTATGCTTTGTTTCAGGCACCTCCCACCCCCTTGCCGGGCAGCATGGCTTCAATGTCAATGATTTGAGGGACGAAACCCTGCTGCTGCCCAAGCACGACTGTAGCTATGCCATGCAGGTCAAACGGCTGTTGAGCGAAGAGGGAATAGAGGTGGGCCGGGTCATTGAATACAACAGCATTGAAGGCATCAAACAATGCCTTACCAAGGGTATCGGCGTTTCGGTCCTTCCGGAAATCGCTTTGACCCGTCCGGAAGACGCAAACCTTAAAAAGATAGGGGTGTTCGGCGACCCGGTTGAAACCGCCGTGATCATGATATGGCACAGGGAAAAGTGGGTGTCTGAAAGCACCCAGTTTTTCATGGATGAGGCCCGGCAGATGTTTTCGGGGCAGGTGATTCAGCCCATCGAAACATTCCAATGAAAGCGGACGCATTCTCATTTTACAACCTTCTTGAACATGGGTTGGCCGAGCAGATATCCATATCGGACACCCCTGTCGCTAGGGTAAATCACCTGAGCCTGGTACAGGGCCATCAGGGTGTGCAAAATAGCCGCACCGGCAAGTATAATATCTCCTCGTTTGGATATCATCCCAGGAAGGGTTTTCCGTTCATCCACACTCAAGCGCCTGTATAGCTGCATCTGTTCATACGCATCCCCAGCCGTCAATACGGCCGGGCCTGATGAAGGCGATCCCATACGGTGTTTAACCTGGGCCATTGTTTTGACAGCGCCACCGACCCCCGCCCATGTCATATCCGGACCCGTTATGTCCGGTGCCTCACGGATAACGCACTGGATATTCCCCACAAGCGTGTCAAACTCAGAGATTGTCACCGGATCGGAGCGGAGAGTCGCGTCGCTTAAATATACACACCCCAAATCAAGGCTGACGGCGCCCCGCTCGGTTTTTATCTCAGTGCTGCCGCCCCCAATACCCGCCACCACCACATTAGTGCGGCCAAGTTTTTGAATCACGGAAAGATAGGAAAGCTTGGCTTCCTTTTCACCTGACACAATATCAATATTACAGCCTTTATCTTTGTGAAGCCTTGAGACAAATGTCCTGGTGTTGGCAGCTTGTCTGAGCGTTCTGGTGCCGATTGCCCTTATGTTGCCGACTTTCAGCGCTCTGCCCCGCGCTGCAAACCGGGCAACGGCTGCAATTGTCCTGTCCATGGCTGTTTTCGACAGCATTCCCCCTTGCCCCTGCCGTTCCCCTATGCGGGTCACAGTGTCTTCATCTGCTATGGCGATTATACGGTTCCCTGATGCCTGTTCAGCCACGAGCAGGCAGACCGAATTGCTTCCGATTTCACTGATTGGAGTCCGTTTCTTCATCTCTGGAACGTCTACCTCGCTTCCAGTCCGGTGCGGATCAGACAGCGGGGATCCTTTCAAACTGCATGGTTTCCATGTCAATGTACAGCATGTCTCTTCTTAAAAGGTAATCCCTGTTAAGCAGTACTTTGAGCACCTCCATGGCCTGAATCGTCCCGATTAGAGAGGGGCTCAGCGGCGGAACCCCAACTATCGACTCCGTCCCGTTGATCTTCGCTGCATCAGCATCGCTATTGCCGTAAATCTTTTCAAGACCCGGGTCATCGGGGTACACGGTCATTACCTGGCCCATGAAACCGGCGATTGCCCCAAAAATATAGGGAATTCCTTTTGATTTGGCGGCTGCTTCCAGAATGAATCGGTCCTGGATGTTATCCAGTGCATCCACAACCAGGCTGGACCCCTCCAGGAAATGATCGGTGTTTTCGGCATCAGTCTTTTGGGTGAATGCCTGGACAGTGACAGAGGGGTTGATGGCCTTTACCATCTCTGCCGCGCACGAGGCCTTGGGTTTCCCGAGCAGTGCGCCGGTGGATATGGCCTGTCTGTTCAGGTTGGTTTCATCAAACACATCGTGGTCCACGACAACAAGCGTTCCGATCCCCAGCCGTGCCAGCAAAAGGATCAGAGTTCCCCCCAGTCCACCGGCCCCGATAATAGTGACCTGGGAAGTCATCAAGCAAAGCTGGTCTTCTATGCAGAGCATTCCGAGGTTTCTCACGTAGCGTTTCGGCCAGATGCCGTTGCGCAGGGCTGCTACATAAACTCTACCAAGGGTGATGTTAAGCCGATTTACGATGTCAACGACATCGGCTTCATCTATGACCCGGGGGGAATGGCCCCGTGCGGCCTCTTCAAGCTGTCTGTCGATGATTCCATCAATGGTTTCACTAAGGGCACAGGTCATTGGATTTCCTTCCATGTTTGGGGAGCCATCCGGTAGCGGGGCTGCCGGATGGTCTGGTTTGCATCTGATCATCACTATTGGCACATGAAATTATTTATGTACTGCAGACGCACGCCGCCTTTGCAAAATAATAAAAACAATCAGTCGGGACACCTGCATCGCCAAGTCTCCGGACGTTTTCCACCGCTTTTTTCCGGAACAGTTCTGATCTGGCCAGGCTGAAAAGAAAGGCGTTTGTGGTTTCAATAATCCTGCGCAGTTCATCATGCTCTGCAATGGTTGTGAGACTGGACTCAATTTTATTTTTGAAGTCCGCCCTTCCGTCTTCAGGCAGGGACAGATAGGCATAGGAAATGGGCAGGGTCACGGTGCCGTTTACTATATCCGGGCTGATTGGTTTGCTCCAGATGTCAAAAATATCGCTGGTCAGCTGCATGGATATGTATAAGTTTTTGCAAAACCGGGTGAAATTTTCAACAACCTCGTCCGGCAGCCTGAGAAACGCGCTCACCAGGTGCCCGGTGAGTGCACCGGTGGACCCGACTTTCAGGAAAGTGACCTTCTCGCTGATATGGAGCAGTTCAGGGTGGCCAAGATCCACGTCCATGTCCATAAACTGTCCGATGGCCTGTGAGTACAGGGTCTCAAGGATAATATGGCTCAACCGGGTATAGGCTTGCGGAGATGTCCCGTAGTAATGCTCCAGAATCCTGGCTGGTAGGCCAGCAAAAAGAGCAATGGATGTTAGCCCGATATTCTGCTTGCTCACCGCTTTCCATGACTCGCTTAGGTCGTTGTCGATCAGGTCGTCATAAAGGGCGATCCCTAAGTAGTAATACAGGCTGACCACCGATAGGGGAACAAGCTGTTCTGGAGTGCCAACGTATTCGGTATCCATCAGGGCGAAAGGCAGATCTATGGGTGGGAAACATGGATATACAACGATTTCCCCTTCGGTCTCTTCGATGGCCCGGAGAAACAGAGCCTTGATCTTCTCAGGCGGGTCAACGGTATCCAGTATTTCCCTGCTTTTATTGAAAACCGCGTTTCTAAATTCACAGATGTTTGCGGCAAGGGCCTGCTCCTCATCGCTGAACACCTTGTCGCTGTTCATCAGAATCTGCTGATACAAAGATTCAGTACTGTCTTGGGGAAAGCGGTTCAGCACATCTTCCAAGTATCTGTACTCTATATCACTGAAATAGATGTTCATGGATGACAGCTGGTCGATGCCATCAAGAAACGTAAGCTCGCTAATATGATAGAAATCCTGTTCAACGCTTGCATGGCGGGTAATACTCATTGATTAACCTCCTGCGATTGCCGGTATAATTTTGATTTCATTCTCTTCGCCGATTTTTGTCTCAAGGCCCTCCATAAACCGGGTATTCTGTCTCCCAAGGTAGATGTTAACATAGGAATGCAGTTCCCCTTCGGAGGTGTACAGCTTTGCCTGAAACCCCGGAAACTGTCGTTCAAGGTCTGCAATGGCTTCCCGCACGGTGACTCCTGAGACAGTGACTGAGTTCTTTCCTTGGCTGATGCGTGTCAACATTGATGGTATCTTGACATTGATGTCAGGCATTGCCTCCTCCTTTCCCAATGGTAAATTAAGATGTTAAGGCAAAAACTTATAAGGCAGGCTGTCCAGGCCCATAAAACCAGGCCAGCAGCTTTTGATCAAAAAGCCACGCCTCTTCCAGTTGGGGGCTGTGACCGCTGTTTTCAAACAGATGAAAGGATCGGTCGATAAACCTCTCTTTTCTCTGGGACCAGGTGAAATACGGCACAATATAGTCGTGGCGTCCTAAGGCCATAAATACTGGAGGAAATACCGGGATCGGGTCCCGGCTGAAATCGTAATCCCTAAGTATACCGCTCCACAGATGGGTGCTGACATCAATATTGAACTCTACACCTTCCCAGAGCCACTCGTCGCGGTACGAGGGATTGTACCAATACTTGGGGCCGTTGAGAATATAGCCGGAGATCATGACCTCATTTGGAGACGGCGGATCTGATACGGAAAAATTAAATTCTTCCCAGTTTCGCTGCAGGATGTGCTTCCGGCCTCTGGATGCATCTTTTTCCCAGAATTCCTCCGCTTCAAATATGAGAGTTTCAAAATCCATCGGCACCGCCGATATGGAAACCACACGTGAGACATTATCCGGAAACCTTCTTGCATACTCCAAGGCAATTGTGCCGTGAATCGAGTGGCCCATCAGCATGGAGCGTTCAATGCCGAACGCCTTTCGGATGCCATCAATATCTGAAAGATAGGTATCAAGGTTGATGCGTGACGGATTGTCGCAGCGCACAGCCGGGGAAAAATGACGCAAATCCACGTAGATCATCCTGAAATGCCTTTTGAGCTCGCTGGAAAACGTTCGTGGATAATACCGGCAGGATCCCAGTATCAGGCAGGTCGCGCCCGAGCCTTCCATAAGAAAAGAATAGGTATTGCTGTTTACTGTAACGGTTCCCTTCTGGTTTTCCGGCCCGAGGCCCTTTCCGTTGCAACCGTTTGATGAAATTTGATATCTCAAGGGTAGTCCTTCCACAATAGGTTTAATAAATCGGAGACAATTTTCAATTCAGCCTTTGCCTGATTAGCATATTGATTCAATGATCGTTTTTATCTTGTTCAGCAGGACCCCCCGTTTGGCAAGAACAGAGTTTTTTCTTTCATTGGACAGGTCTTCGGGGAACTTCTGAGCTAAGTTGTCCGAGATGATGTGCATATATCCGTATTTGATACCGGCGTTTTTGGCCGCCGTTCCCATGTGTCCGATTTCAGGATCGATGAAATCATAGGCTCCGTTGAGCCTTTCAACCCACTCCTTTGTTTCCATGATCGTTGAGGGCAGGGTCACGTGGACCCCTTTTTTCAGTACATCATCTTGCGGAACCTCATCGAACAGCCCGTCCCACTCCACCGGCTTTCCGTGGATCAGACTACGGTTTCCGGTGGCCAAGTGGGTGTTGGGCGGGCAGAAGGGTTTCAGGCTGCCCAGTTTTCCGACATAGATGAACTTCTTGATTTTTTTCTTTTCTGCCAGGTACTTTACCATTCTGCCCGAGATGTCCCCCCATACGCAATAATCGCAGCCCAGGAAGGTGACTTCCGTATCCCTGATTTTTTTCTTTGTCCACCAGAACGGCCCTCCGCCTTTCCATTGCTTGATTTTCGTTACTTGGGGTAGCCCGAACCCATAAATCACAAATTCGCTGGGGAGGATATGCTTCAGGTTGGATGTCTCAATAAAATCCCTGCATTCTTCTTCAGTGGGCGGACAATAGGAAACACAGGAACCGTCTTTGCCGATAAGATAGAGGTAAGAACCGATCAGGGAGGCATAATGCTGTATGTATTCCGCCCCTATGGGACATTTGATAATTAGGTCGTCACCAAGCAATTCAGCCGTGGGCCGCTGCCAGTTGAACTGCTTCCTGCCTTTTTCGTTGGTTGCGATTTCTTTTGTCCGATCATACATGCCAACTACAATGATTCGTTTATACCCAGTGTTGTCCGGTTAGGTTTTTGCATGAACAAGGCGGTGAAAAAAAATCAAAAAAATTAAATTTTTTTCTTGACATTTAGGAAAAAATTTTCGCGGCGACTTGTAATATTATCTATTAT
>SLJY01000138.1 GCA_007134875.1 Desulfobacterales bacterium | reverse complement strand
GCTGTAGCGCATCGCCTTCATGGCCAGAAGATATTCGGGCTTTAAGATTTCTATATCGGCGCCCTGGTTCTGGAGGGTATGGGTCGCCTGGCTGCGGTTTTCCAGGATTCGCCGGACCAGGTTTTTGCGGATGGGCTGGCTTTCCGCGGAAAGAAAATCCACGTAGATCCCGGTTTCCCTGTGACGCATGGAATGGTTCAGGGAGTCCGACGTTTCAAAGTAGGTTTCCAGGCGACTCAGTTTGTCTTCCGGAATTTCATCGACCAGAAATTCGGCAAAGTCCTTTTCGGCCAACAACACATCCACGTCCAGGGTGTCCCGGGGTTCGCCGGGATGCCGGATGTACTTGGCCGCGGCCACGGCCCCCACCAGAAGGGCATCGGGATACACCCTGACAATGTCGGCGATCACCTTGTTGAATTTGGCCGACTGCTCGCTTTCGCTGGTGTGACCCGCCAGGTCTTCCACCATCAACACGCATCGGCTGTCGTCGCAGGACAGATAATCTTCATTCATCGGCGTTTCCTATTTCCTCTGTCACGTCGTCCACGATGGATCCGTAGCACTTGATTTCGTTTCGGTTGATGATCGATCGGATGATTTCGTGGTCCATGGCGAGATCACCGCGCCAGCGGGATTTGAGCAGTTTCATGATGTCGATACGGTCGCAAAGCCCCCTTTCGGAGCGGGGGGTTTTTGCGCACCGGTTGAGCTTCATGGCCACGAGATATTCGGGTTTCAAAATGCGGATGTGGCGGTCCCCGACGGAAATGCGTTCGGTGGTGGTCTCCCGGTTCTCCACGATGCGGCGGATCAGCTTGCCGGAGACCGGCTTGCTCGATGCGGATATCAGATCGACATAAATGCCGGTTTCCCGGTGTCTGAGGCTGTGGTTGGGAGAATCCGAGTCCGCAAAGCGGTTTTCGAGCTCATGGAGAATGTTTTCCGGGATTTCATCGTTTAGAAAATCGGAAAAATCCTTTTCGCCGATCAGGATATCCACGTCGTAGGTCACGCGGGGTTCATGGGGCGGGTCGATATACTTGGCCGCGGCCACGGCGCCTACGAGGATGGCATCGTCATACACCCTTGCTATGTCTTCCAGCACGCGGTTATACTTGCAGGAAAGAGCATCCCCGCTGATTCCGCGCAAAAAATCCTCCGCCATGGACATCGACCGGCTCTCGCCGGGGGAAAACGGTTTATCGGCCACGTGTATCATCCCCGCCGGGAATTTTTGCCCGGCTGTTTTCTGCTCTATAATATTGTGTTCGCTGAGTGCGGCGCATTCCTCAAATCCGGGCAAGCCCTGATTTCGGACTTTTAAAAGAGCCGTCAGATCACGACTTTCTACGACCTAAATTGGGTTTAGGTACGAGTGCATCAATAATCAAGCATATAATATATACCGGATTTCTTTCAGAGGCCACCGGAAAATCATCGAACGGTTATGGGGTCGAGACGTTTTTCTCCGGCCTAAACTGAGTGATTTCAGGTTTGCCGCCAATACGAGGAAGCGTATGTGGAGCTATAGTCGGCTATGCGAGACATCCGCTGACAAAGTGGATGCGGCAAAATTGAAAATCCCGGAGGGTTTCAAATTTTTTATAAGGAAAGTAGAATAAAGTCCTTATAAATTATGCGGATTTTAATTTTTTAAAAATTTGGAACGCTCAGTTTAGGTCCGGGCGAGTGCATATGGTATATTGGCAAAAACATCTTTCGCTGTTATCTTAAGACAGTCATTCACAGGGCGTTTTTCGGGGACTCCCCTTGCTATATTGTCTTCAGTCCGTTTATTTTTGCCGGCCGGGGATGTCCGCCGGATTGGCGCAAACTTACGACTATCACTTTCGGAGGTACCGGATGCTTGATTTTTCACTTTCCAGGGAACAGCTCGATCTGCGGCAGAGAGCCCGCCAGTTTTCCATGGACGTGGTGCTGCCTGCCGCGTGGCACTATGACGAAAAGGACCAGCTTCCCTTGTGGGTTCTTAAAAAAGCCGATGAAGCGGGAATCATGAATTCCGACATTCCGACGGAATACGGCGGCATGGGATACGGTCTCGTGGAAGGGGCGATCGTGACCGAGGAGATCGCCGCGGCATGTCCCGGACTGGCAACGTCCATCTTCGACAATTCGCTCGGGTTCGAACCGATAGTCATCTCCGATAACGACGCGCTGAAGAAAAAGTATCTGCCGGAGATTGCCAAAAACTTCAAGCGGATCTGTTTTGCCACCTCCGAGCCGATGATGGGTTCGGACGTCTCAGGGATTCAGTGCAGAGCTAAAGAAGACGGTGATCATTATATCCTCAACGGCACCAAGTACTGGATCACCAACAGCCTTGTGGCAGACTACATGACCATTTTCGCGACAGTCGATCCCGAGAAGAAACACGACGGGATCTGCGCATTTATCGTCGAAAAGGACTGGGAAGGGGTGCGGGTGGGCCGCCACATCCCGAAGCTGGGGCAGCGCACTTCCAACACCTCGGGCATCAGTCTGAAAAATGTACGGGTGCCGAAGGAGAACATGCTCGCACCCCCGGGTAAGGGATTCGTGTTGGCCATGAAAACGTTTTCCCGGACCCGGCCCATCATCGGCGCTTTTGCCGTGGGCGCGGCCCGCTCCGCCATGGAGTACGCCCTTGACTACGCAAAGAAAAGAAAAACCTTCGGGACCCGGATCAATTCCTACCAGGCCATACAGTTCAAGCTCGCCGAGATGTATCAGCGCGTGGAAACTTCGCGCCTTCTGGTGCTCAAAGGGGCCTGGGAGGCGGACAAGGGCATGGACCCGACCATTTCCGCATCCATTGCCAAGCTCTATGCATCGGAAAACGCCACGAAGGTGTTGAACGACGCCCTGCAGATTTTCGGCGGATACGGTTACACCCGGATGTTTCCCATCGAGAAGCTTCTCCGGGACACCCGGTTGTTCACCATCTACGAGGGGACCACCGAGATCCAGAAAATGATCATCGCGGGTCACCTGCTTGCAGCGTATGAGCCGGTTTTGCCGCCCATCGATGAAGTGCCCGTGCTGATCGGCGAAGACGAATTGTTCGATTCCGACGGAAATCCCACAGGCGGCCCGGCGTGGCGCTGTCCCCTGTGCGGATACGTCCATTACGGAGACGAGCATCCGGAAGAGTGCCCTTACTGCTTCGTGAAGGGCGAGGGCTTCAAAAAAGTCTGGCCGAAAGGGGAGTAGCATTGGACGGAAAAAACCGCTCCGGCATCCGGCCGGGCATAAAAGTGGCGGTGATCCTGAAGAAAGATCAGCGGACGGGGGCTCTGACCGAAGGGGTTGTGAAACGAATCCTGACCAAATCGGCCACCCATCCCCACGGAATCAAGGTTGAGCTTGAATCCGGCGAAGTGGGGCGGGTCAGCAGGATTTTATAACCGCTCAGTTCAGGTCTGAAATGAACCGGCCCGACGTCTCCCGCATTGCTATATTCTATACCACTGTTTTCGCGTTTGCGGCGCTCTATACGCCTCAGCCGCTTCTGCCCATGATGCGCGCCGAGTTCGGGGTAAGCGAATCGGCCGCATCCCTTCTGGTGAGCGTAACCCTGCTGCCGCTGAG
>SLJY01000082.1 GCA_007134875.1 Desulfobacterales bacterium | reverse complement strand
TTCAGCTTTCCGGCGGCATGCAGCAGCGGGTCATGATCGCCATGGCCCTGATGCTCAGGCCGTCGCTGATCATCGCGGATGAGCCGACCACCGCCCTGGATGTCACGACCCAGGCCCAGATTTTCGGCTTGATCCGGGAGATGAAGCAAAATGACACCGCCCTGCTGCTCATTACCCACGACATGGGCGTAGTGTGGGAGATGTGCGACCGGGTGGCGGTTATGTATGCCTCGAAGATCGTGGAGTCTGGCTTGCTGGATGACATTTTTTCCGCTCCGGCGCATCCGTATACCATCGGCCTTTTGTCCGCCATTCCGAAGCCGGGCCTGGAAAAGAAAACGCTTTCGGCCATTCCCGGACAGGTGCCGTCTCCTTTCGCGTATCCCCGGGGATGCAATTTTCAGGACCGATGCGCCAAAGCCTCGAATGAATGCCGCGAGATCCAACCGGAATTCGAAGAGATCGCGCCCGGCCATATCGTGGCATGCTTTCACGCGGAAAAGGGAATATGATGGCGCAAAACAAAAAAGACCCGATCAGCGCTCCCCTTCTGGAAGTCCGGGACCTTGCCACGTGGTTTCCCGTCAAGCGGGGGCTTTTATCCCTTACGGCGGGGTGGGTCCGGGCCGTGGACGGCGTTTCCTTTATCATCGACAGCAATGAGACCCTGGGCCTGGTGGGCGAATCCGGATGCGGCAAGACAACGCTGGGAAGAACGCTATTGGGATTGGAGCAGGCCACGGGCGGGGATGTGCTCTTTGACGGCCGCTCGATTCCGGCCATGAGCCGCCGGGAGATGGACCGGCTCCGGCGTCATATCCAGGTGGTGTTCCAGGACCCGCTTTCATCGCTCAATCCGCGGATGAACGTGATGGATATCGTAACGGAAGGGCTTGTTCAGTTCAAAATGGTGGAAGGGTCCCGCCAGGAGCATGCCGAGCGGCTTCTGGGCGAGGTGGGCATGGGCCCTGACGCCGTCTACCGCTGGCCTCACGAGTTTTCCGGCGGTCAGCGCCAGCGCATCAGCATCGCCCGGGCTTTATCGCTTAAACCGGATCTGATCGTGTGCGACGAGGCGGTCAGCGCGCTCGACGTGTCGGTTCAGGCCCAGGTCATCAACCTCCTGCTGAAGCTCCAGTCGGACCATCGGCTTTCCTACCTCTTTATTTCCCATGATCTCAGTGTCGTGAGCAATATCGCGGACCGGGTGGCGGTCATGTATCTCGGCAGGATCGTAGAGCTTGGGAAAACGGCGGATATCATCAACGCCCCCCTTCATCCCTATACGAAAATGCTGATTGCGGCCGTTCCCGTTGCGGGGGAAAAGCGGATCATCCCGGAGGTGGTTTACGGGGAGGCGCCGTCTTCCACCGATCCGCCACCGGGCTGCCGGTTTCACCCTCGCTGCCCCGAGGCCATGGCCGTGTGCGCCGAAACTTCCCCGGCCGAAGTCGCCCGGGATGGGCACCGGGTTATGTGCCATTTGTTTTGAGATTTTGCAAAGCTGCCTGATAACGGTGGTATGAGATTCGGTCAATACATAACAGCGGATTTATGCGCGAAACGGTCCATTGTTAGGGGGCTTCGGCGGGGGCGGCGCGTCGTTTTCCGTCTCCGTTGGCTCGGTCCGCCATCGCCCTGTGAACGTGTCCCTTGAATAGATGCCCGGCATGGCATGGTCTCCCTCCGGAAAGACAAAGCTGACTTTGTCCACGGCGTCATGCTCGGTCAGGGTAAAGGTTGCCGCGGCCATGAAGGCATCCGCGCCGGTCGTGCCCATCCGCTGGGTGAGGTAGCGGGCGTTGATCACCTCAACCGTGGCGAGGTTTCCTTCCAGGTCCAAAAGCTTCAGTTTCGGCAGGCCCAGCGTCTTCTCGTTTTTTGCCGTGCGAAAAGCTTCCGGGTCCCGGCCGGATCGGTTGAAGGCAAGTACCAATTTTTCCGGATCATTCCGGATCTCGTCGATTTTTTCCCCCCGGACAAGCGTGTCCCCGCCCCGTGCGCCGACCTGTGCGTTCCACGTGTAGCGCTCATCCGTGTAGTCGATTTCGGCCTCTTCGACCACCCGATGCGGTGTCATCTGCAGCCACAAAAGGGCGATCAGCAGAAGGATGACGCCGGCGCCAATCAGGATCAGTGCCTTTTTCATGGGTTTTCCCCTTTGGTGCTATTCCGTATCTTATTACCCTGTCAGGAGTATGGCTGCGGACAGGGTGAAAAACGAAAGGAGCGTGGAAACCACGATCGACGCGGACGCCAGCTCCGTGTCGCTGTTCATCTGGGATGACAATACGTAGATAGCTGGCGAAGCGGGCAGGCAGAAAAAGATCATGCCGGTACGGAAGGCCGTGCCTTCAACGCCGAAAAGAACCATGAAAAAAGCGCCCGCAGCCGGCAGCATCACCAGCTTGAACACCACTGTGGCAATGGTGTTACCGATTCTTCCGGAAATCCTGATTACCGAAAACGCGCTTCCCACGGATAAAAGCGCAAGGGGCAGGGCGGCCATGGATAGCAGCGATAGAGTGTGATCGACGAACCCCGGAAGCCGCATTCCGGTGGCGGAAAAGGCGATACCGGCAAGGCATGCAAGGATCAGGGGGTTGGATGCCAGTGCCCGAACCATGTATCGTATTTTTTCCCAAGTACTTAGCAACTTTTCGGAAAACCCGATAAGCGTCCCCACGGATAAAACGTTGATCACCGGAATGACCAGCCCGATCGTCACGGCGAACAGAACGGCCCCCTCGTCGCCTGCCGCTTTCAGGGCGATTGCCATGCCGATATAGGTGTTGAAACGGTAGCATCCCTGGGAAAAGGTGCCTGCCTGGAATGCCGGGACCCGGGCTGCGAAGATATAAAGCGTGCTTGCGGCATAAATGGTCAGAACCGCAAGAAGGGCGGCTGCGATGAGCCCGGAATTCACACCGCCCGAAGCACCGCCGCTTCCAATCTTCCAGAAGAGCATGCAGGGAAACAGGATGAAATAGACCAGGCGGTCCGCTGCGAAAAAAAAGGTGTTGGCGACGAATCCGATCCGCCTCAGCACGCCCCCCAGAAGAATGACGGCAAATACCGGGAAAAGGGCGTTTAAAACCATGTATAAACCTTTCTAACGGACCGCGGCCACGATCGTTTCCGCCACTTTTTCAGCAGAACGACCGAAAAGCTCGTCCATGGGAATCATGTCCAGGTACTCGTCCTTCCAGGTGATTGAGTTTTCCTGCACGATGTTCTTGATATGCTCGTGTCTGCCGCCCAGGGCGCGTACGCGGGTGGGCACGTCCACCTCTTCCTGAAATCCCACTTCCAGCAGCAGCAGGTGCTCGATCATGTTGGGGTGCTCCGGGTCGGATGATATGATCGGAATGATCACGACGGAGCGGTCGTCCTTTCTGCCCTTACCCACAAAAACGTTTCCCTGGCGGACGATGATCCGCTTGGAGCCTTTGAGACTCTGATCGCTTTCGCTCCTTGAGGCGATGGCCTTGGATGTACCTGTCTTTTCGATGACCCGTATGGTGGTGTCGTCCGTGGGCTCTCCCATAAGGTTCACCCCGGAAACCCGGTACAGGGTGGAGCCGCGGATTTCGGAAATCACTTTCTGAAGGTTGCGCAGAACCATCACGTTGGTTATGCTGAGCCGGTCGATGCCGAATCCCTTTTCCGCCAGCACCTCGAAAAGCAGCCCCTCGGCTTTTTCCTCGATGCGGCTGGTTCCCACGGTGACGGTTTTGGCCTGGTGCTTGATGGCGTCCACAGGCCGCGCCATGACATTGATCGCATCGCCGATGGCCTCGAAAAACAGGGAAAACATGTTTCGGGCGGTGCCTTTCACTCCGAAATCGAATTCAAAGTCGTTCACCGGAAGCCGGCCGGAGAGGTATTTAAGTAAAAGCACCAGGTTGGTGGCCCGGTGGATCCCCATGGTGCCGGGCAGGCGGTTTTCAGCCTGCATTTTCCGGAAGTCCCGGTAAAAGCGAAGGATCTTTTCCCGGAAGCTTTCTTCCAGCGCGATTTCGAAAATATCGAGCTTTTCCTCCGTGTATTTCCGAATCAGCCCCTGGATATCTTCCCGGAAGTCATGGAGGAAACGTGAGCCTTCGTTGATGGTCAGCGCGGCGTAATATCCCCAGATGTGGCCCACCAGGGTGTTCAGGATGGGGGCGAAATGCTCGCTTGTGGCCGGAACATGAAAGACGTCTTCGGCATACGGGGTAAACCGGTCCTCGTGCTCGTCACAGATGACCACGGGAAGCGCCTTGTGGGATTTGAAGATGGCCGTATCCTTGACGATATCTCCCAGGACGCTGCGGCGGGTGCCGGCCGCGCAGACGATGATCAGTGGCTCGCTGGATAAATCGATATGCTTCTTGTCCTCCACGTAATCCGATGAAATCGTTTTGTAGCAAAGTTCGCTCAGCTTGATCCGGATTTCGTCAGCCGCTGCCTTGTTGGGTCCGCTGCCCACCGCCGCCCAGTATGTTCTGAGGAGGGCCAGACGCCGGGCGGAGGCCCGGATGTTTCCGGTCATGGAAAGGACTTTTTCCATTTTGTCGGGCATGGCAACCATCTCCTTAATTTCATTAGAGATGAATCCGCGCCCCTGCTTCCCGGTCGCCTCCGCCATCCAGAGGCCCAGTATGGCCCCGGCAATGATCTGCGAGTAGAAGGCTTTCGTGGAAGCCACCGACATTTCGATATCCCTGCCGGAACTGGTGTAGATGACCCCGTCGCTTTTGAATGTCAGGTCCGAGTCGCGGCGGTTGACGATGCAGATGACCTTTCCGCCCTTTTTCCGGACCATGTCCACCGCCCGGTTGGTGTCCGTGGTGGTGCCGGACTGGCTGATGGGAACGAGGAGCGTATCGTCCATGCTTTCGCCGTTACCATCTACGATCATGAATCCGGATAGCTCCGAGGACTTCATGGCCTCGGACCGGATGCCCGCATCCTTCAGGTAATGCTGCATCTGGTTTGCGCATACCAGGGCTGCCACGCCGGCCGTTCCCTGGCCGATGAAGATGATGCGCCGGATGCGCCCTTCAGCAAGGGCGTTTTGCACCGTTTCCGGAACATTGGTTTCGTCGAGATGAATCCGGTAGTGCCGGCCATTTTCGTCGTCGATGATCTTCCAGCGGTTGGCAAGGGTTTTTCGCACCGAGCCTGGCGCTTCGGAGATTTCTTTGAGAAAATAGTGGTTAAAGTCCTGCCGGTCAATGTCCCGGGAGATCAGTTGGGTGTTCCGGATGTCCTTGTCGGTGATGGCAATCTCCTCGCCGCTGTAGAATATTCCCCGGATGCCGTCCGTGCCGCCCTGGCCGGACTGATCGATGACGAAGATCTGCCCGCTTGCGGCGCTACCGGATTGGCCGCTTACGATTTCTCCGTCCATCTTGAGAAACGCGGAGGTCTCTTCCACAAACCCGTACACCTCGGAGGTGGGGATGTAGTGGTCGGGCGCAAGACCCACGAAGATTGCCTGGCCGGAGCCTTTGAGGGCCAGGAAGAATTTGCCGGGAGCCAGGTCCGTGTGCATGGAAATGGCATGGGAGCCTTCGAAGTCGTTTACCGCCAGGCGAAAGGCGGTTTCCATGTCATGCCCCTGCCTGTGGTAGTAGTCGATATGGACCGGTATGACCTTGGTATCGCAGGTAATCTCCTCGAAAAACCGGGTTCCGCGCTTTTCGTGGGCGATTTTCAGCTCCTGGTGGTTATCGATATCCCCGTTCAGGCAGACGTGGATGATGCCGGACGGGAAGTGGGTCGAGGTCATGGTCCGGTTATCCACCGGGTGACAGTTGGGCTCGTTGATGGCACCCACCGATGCCCAGCGGGTATGCGCGGAAACCGTGAAAAAGGAGCGCGGCCGGGCTATGATGGATGAAAAGACGGGATCGGATTCAATCTGCTCCCGGATAAACCGGATGTTGTCTCCCAAAGAACCGATTTCTGCGGCCACCTTGTAGGTCATGGCCACCGCGGCGTTGCCGTTGTTCCTGTTGACGCTGATGCCGAGGTTGCTCAGAACATCCTGGTTCGTCCGTTCGGTGAACTGTTCGTAGTTACCGGAAGAATTGATCTCGTCGATCAGGGCTGCGTATTCTCTGTCATCAAGGATGAACATCAGGGATATGCCGGCTGAATCGCGGCCGCGCACCTCCAGGCGGTCGATGCTGTTGAGCACCGCGTTGACCTGCCGGGCTGCGGAAAGCGCGGACGGAGCGCATTCATCGTTTTTGCCGCCGGCCAGTGCGATAACGCGGCCCGCGTTGTCTATGATTTCTTTTTCCAGGCACCACCGGGCGTCCTTTAGTTTTTCGATCCGCATGGACATGGCATCGAAACGGTCCGCGGAGAGCAAGCCCATCTGTTCCGACAGGCGGGCGGATTCTTCCGCGATGATGGCTGAAAGCTGCTCCGACAGGCCGGAAAGCTCGGCCGAAAGGGTCGGATCCGTGCATATTTGCGTGAACCGATCGTTTTGCCGAAAGGCCCGGATCGCTTCATACTGATCGGATACGTTTTGTTCACCGCCCAGGTAATTATTTAAAAAGTCCGATGGCTGGCGTTCAGCGCATTCGGCAAAACCGTTTTGACGCATGGCGTCCACGCGATTGGCCATCCGGCGGATGTCGATCGGATCGGCAGG
The DNA here is from genome assembly GCA_007134875.1 of Desulfobacterales bacterium. Classification (GTDB taxonomy): domain Bacteria; phylum Desulfobacterota; class Desulfobacteria; order Desulfobacterales; family Desulfosalsimonadaceae; genus B1SED10-16. Next base: position 30,158 of record SLJY01000082.1, on the reverse strand, counting down.
TGGATGCTCCGGCCGATGGCCGGACTGATGAGAGGGCTCAGAACCTGGATTACGGCTCCGATGAGCGGGGCCGTTAAAGGCGATCAGGCCGGTAAAGCCGCATGAGAGCCGAAAGGGCTCATATGGAAAAAAAATAACGGCGGGACCGGAGAGATCTGCGGTTGACCGGCCGATGCATATGCGGATTGAACGCAGAAAAAAGATGGCTCTTGCAAAGATCCTTGCCAGTTCGCAATAAAAAAAATGGAGCCTTTCCGCCTGAATCATATTGTATCCTTATCTCGCTTGACTTGAATGGGTTTGTCCGCTTGGGCACGCACCGGAAATGATGCTGCCTGCGTCCGCCGCCTTGCGGTGGACCCGCCGGTCAGCTTTCCTGCCCGTTGCTTCCGATCCGCCCCTCGAAATAGTGTTTTACAGCCTCCTGAAAGTACGTGGCTGCACGTTTTCCGATATATTCCTTGTGCGCCACGATAACGCTGATCGCAATTTCACCGGAGCCCCCGGGATCTTTGGCGTACCCGGTGAACCAGTCGTAGCGGATTCTCCGCTGGTTGTTGTTGATGGAACCGGTTTTTCCGCCCATCTTCAGTTTGGAAAGCACCGGGTCGGACCCCATGCGGGTAAACTGGTTTCTTGCGGTTCCTTCGCGGATGGTCGCCTCCATGAGCTTTTGCATGGTTTTTGCCGTTTCGGGCCTCACCGTGCCGGAAATCACCTCCGGCCGATACCGGTAGACGGTCTGGTTGTCCCTGGCTGCCGCACGAACGACCCAAGGCCGCATCATGTCTCCATCGTTTGCTATGGATGCGGCTATCATGGCCGCATGCAGCGGAGAAACAGTGGTTTCCCGGTTAAAGCCCGAGGCGATTTCAGCCCAATGATACGGGGTGTCGGAAATCTCCAGCACGCTTTTTTGAACGGCCACGTCAAAACCAAACGATCGACCAAAAAGATAAGCATGGCCATATTCCTCCAGCAAACTTTTTCCCAGCTCGTTTTTGCCGAGTTTGCCGAACACCGGGTTGATCGACTCCGCAAAGGCCGTCTTGAGGGTCGTGTAATTGGTGTACTGGTGTGTCTGGTTTGTCAATTGGTTTCTGTAGAGCGTGAACTTTCCCCCGTTGAAGGGAATGGTGCTGTCGTAGCCTATCTCTGTTTTCTCCATGGCCGCTGCCGCGGTTACAATCTTGTAGATGCTGGCCGCTGGCAGGTCTGCCGCAAAACAAGCATTTCGGTCCGGATCGTCGGTGTCGTGGGATGCCATGGCCAGCACCTGTCCGGTCCCGGGGTGCATTGCGACAATGCCGATCCGATTGGCGTGACGGGTATCGAAAGAGTCCGTCACGGCCTCCTGGAGGTCCGGGTCGATCCCCGTGTACAATTGGTATTTGTGCTCCCCGGAAACAAATTCAATTTCCGATCCGGTGGGGTTATGCAGCACGCTGGGTTCCAGAAGCGCCCGGAGGCCGTCGATGTCTACGGGATCGACATCCGGGGGATACAGGGAAACCGGCATATCCGTATGGGATGAAAGGCGTTTTTCCAGGACGTAAAAACCCCCTTCGATGCATGCCGCAAGAAAAAGCAGCGCAAGAAAATAATAGGGAATTCGGCGTCTGGCCTGTCGCTTTTCGTCATGGAGCCGTATCCGATGCTGGTAGCCGCGCCACCCGGTACCCGGCGCCGCAAGTGGCCGGATTCCGCGAAGGGTTGTCTTTCGCTTTTTCTTGAACATGAAACGCCTGGACCGATTGGACTGGGTAGGTTATGAATTCCAGTTGCTTGCCCGTATACTCCGCCTGTTACATCAGGGGGGTGCCCGGGGGCATATCACGGTCGAGTACGGCAACGGAACATGCGGATTTTTCAACAGCGGCAAGGAGCATTCCCTTTGATTCGACGCCCATTAGCCTGGCCGGTTTGAGGTTTGCCAGCATCACGACGGACTTGCCGACAAGCTCTTCCGGTTTGTAAAATTTGGCAATGCCGGCCACAACGGTCCGTCTGTGATCGCCCAGGTCGATTTCCAGTTTGAGCAGCTTGTCGGCCTTTGGAACCTTTTCCGCGTGAATGACCTTTGCTGCGCGTAAGTCGATTGCCGAAAAATCATCGAATCCGATCTGCTCCTTGATCGGAGGGACGGAAACGGCCTCTATACCGAATGGATCGCCGCCACCGGTCGTTTCTGTCCGGAGGATGGTTTCCGGATCGATTCTCGGAAACAGGCTGATTCCCTTTGGAAGCGAAGCGTTATCGGGTATCTTCGGCCATTTTTTTATTTCTTCGAGCAGGTAGAAGGGTTTTTCCGGGTCAAGGCCCAGGTGTTTCTGCATGGTGGCCGCGGTCTCCGGCATGACCGGGTAGATAAGACCGGAGACGACCCGAAGGCCTTCCAGGAGGTTCCGGATGACCGCAGCCAATTGACCGGCGGCCTCCTTCTTTTTAGCAAGCTCCCAGGGAGCGGTTATATCCACGTACTTATTCATTTTCGAGATGTATTCCCATACCGCCGAAAGACCCTTGTGGAACTCGAAGTTCTCCATGGCGGCGCTGAAGGCGGCTGCTGTGCTTCGGGCGTCGGCTTTCAGGTCGAGCTGGAAATCGGTTTCCGCATCCGGGTCGAACGGGGGGACGGTTCCCTTGAAATACTTGTGAAACATCCCCAGCACCCTGGAAAACAGGTTGCCCAGATCGTTGGCCAGATCCGAGTTGATCCGGTTGATGATGGACGGTTCCGAAAAGCTTGAATCGAGCCCGAACACCATCTCCCGCATGAGAAAGTATCGGATGGCATCGGTGGAGTAGGTTTGTTTCAGGTACACCGGATCGACCACGTTGCCCAGACTCTTGGACATTTTCGAGTCTTCCACGTTCCAGTATCCGTGCACGAGCAGGTGCTTGTACGTGTCGATGCCCGCGGCCCGGAGCATGGTGGGCCAGTAGATGCCGTGGGGCTTGAGGATGTCCTTTGCCACCACGTGGTGGGAATGCGGCCAGAATTTCCGGAATTTTTCCCCGTCCGGGTATTCCAGCGCGGATATATAGTTGATCAGGGCATCGAACCAGACATAGGTCACGTAGCGGTCATCAAAAGGCAGCGTGATACCCCACTGGAGCCGGCTCTTGGGCCTGGAAATGCATAAATCCTCCAAGGGCTCCTTTAAAAAACTCAATACCTCGTTTCTGTAGCGTTCTGGGCGTATCATGTCCGGATTGTCATGGAGCGTGTCGATGAGCCATTGCTGGTAGCGGCTCATCCTGAAAAAGTAGTTGGACTCCCTGATGATTTCCGGGGGTTTGCCGTGATCGGGGCATTTTCCGTCCATCAGCTCGCGCTCGTTGAAAAAGCGCTCGCAGTCGTAGCAGTACATCCCTTCATACTCGGAGTAATAAATATCGCCGTTGTCATAGATTTTCCGCAATATCCCGACGACAACGGCAATATGATCGGAATCCGTGGTCCGTATGAAATGATCGGGCCGGATATTTAACTGCGGCCACAGATCGCGGAACAGGGCGCTGATACGATCGGCATATTCCCGGGGGCTCTGTTCGTTTTTCTCCGCGGCCTTGACGATCTTGTCCCCATGCTCGTCGGTCCCGGTCAGCATGAAGGTTTCCACTCCCTTCATGTTGTGGTACCGGCGGGCGACGTCCGTGGCGATGGTGGTATAGGTGTGCCCAAGATGAGGACTGGCGTTGACGTAGTATATGGGCGTCGTGATGTAAAAAGGCGCAGTCATTTTTTCTTTCCCGCTTTCTTTTTTTCATGGGAATGGTTGTTGGTATTGTTTTGGTTATTGTTATGATTTCGGCCGGATTGGGTTTTTTCCGTCTTATCGAAACCCGGATCCGGACCCCGGTCGTTTTTTGCGTTTTGGTGCTCGTAGTGATCGGATTCGAAGGAAAGGCAGCACATCAGCCGCCCGCAGACCCCGGAGATCTTCGTGGGGTTCAGGGATAGCCCCTGCTTTTTGGCCATTTTGATTGTAACGGGATCGAAGCGGGTAAGAAAACACGAACAGCACAGCTGCCGGCCGCACCGCCCGATCCCTCCGCACATCTTGGCCTGGTTCCGGATACCCACCTGTCGCATTTCGATCTTGCTCCGGAATTCCCTGACCAGCATCTTGACCAGTTTTCGGAAGTCGATGCGTCCGTCGGCGGTGAAGAAAAAGGTAAGCTTGGAGCCTTCGAAATTGCTCTCCACAGCAAACAGGTTCATATCCAGGCCGAGGCTGTCGATCGATTGGCGGCAGTATTCGTAGGCGCGCAACTCCGTTTCCATGTTGGTTTCGAGCTGCCGGAGGTCCTCTTCGGTGACGGGCCGGTAAATTTTTTTTAGCGGCTGCCGGCAGTGCTCATCTTCCATGGCCACAGGCGGCGTCGTAACCGTTCCGAATCCGAGGCCGTGCTCGGTTTCGACAAGCACCTGGTCACCAACTTTCAGGACATAGGCGCCACAGTTGAAATGATATATCTTTCCGGCCGGCTTGAACCGGATCCCGATAACTTTAACCATATTTGATCAGTCAGAAGGTTGTGTTCTATTTTATAATGACGGAAATGCAGGTCTAATGCACCTTCCGTTTCATCCACTAAAGTCCGGACATTGTATCCGTTTTTTCTTCACTTCGCAAGCTTCATGAACAGGGCCTCCATGGCAAGCCGGGGCCTTGCATTGCATTGCAGGCTGCGTTCGGTTTGCCATATCGCATCCAACTTTTCAAGAAGCTGTTTTTTTTCCAGGCGCCCGGCTTTTTCGCTGATCCGGGAGCGATCGTCGCTGTTGACAATTCTGTCCGGAGAAACCGGAAAAACGGCCAAGTCGCGCAGCCAGGACTTCATGATTTCAAGGTATAAAAGCGCCTTTTCCCGGTCAGCGGCCAGGGTTTCAGCCCATTGCAGATCGGATCCGCGGGGCCCGCGGAAAATCATTTCCATATTGTCGATCACCTGTTTCCGGTGCTCAATGATCTCTCGGTTTCCGGAAAGTGCCAGTGCGGCGCCGATGCTTCCGCCGGCAAGCCGGGCGATGGCGCAGGCGTCTTGCTGCAAAAGCCCGGCATCATCGATCAGGTATTCTATCAGCCGGTCTTCCGGTATCGGGCTGAAGCGGATCTGGCGGCACCGGGAGACAATGGTCGGCAGGATGTCTGCGGCCTGCGGCGCGGTCAGGATAAACACGGTTTTACCCGGCGGCTCCTCGAGCGCCTTGAGCAGCGCGTTGCCTGCTTCGGCGTTCATGAGGTGGGCGTCTGCGATAAGCGCAACGCGCATTTCCCCCTCGGTGGGACGCAGCGAGATGGCTTCGCACAGACCCCGGATCGCATCGATCCGGATATAGGCACCCGACGGCGCGACACAATGGATATCCGGGTGATTGCCCGATGCGATCTTTCTGCACGGTCTGCACGCACCGCAGGGGTCGATGTGTTTGGTCCCTGAAAAAGAAACGTTGTCCGCCATGGGGCCGGGGGTTTGGCAGTGGACGGCCATTGCAAAATTCATGGCGGTCGTTTGTTTCCCGATACCCGCTTCGCCGGTGAAAAGCATGGCATGCGGCACTTCGTTTTTTGTCAGTGCGGCGGCAAGTATCCGTATCTGCCGGTTTTGGCCGACAATCGCCCCGAAACCGACAGGACGCCCCGTGAAAGGGCGGTTTTGGCTACTTGTTGACACGTTCTTTCAGTTCTTTGCCGCACTTGAAGAAGGGGAGTTTCTTGGGTTGGATCTGGACCTTGTCTCCGGTCTTGGGGTTTCTGCCTGTGTAGCTTTTGTAATTCTTGATGAAAAAACTGCACAGGCCCCGGATTTCGATCCTTTCTTCCTGGGCGAGGGCGTCGGACATGGAATCGAAGAAGATCTGGACAACTTTCGCGGCTTCGGATTTCGATATATTGGCTTCTTTTTTGAGTGCTGAGATCATTTCGAGTTTATTCATTGCTCCTCCTGTTTGTTCCGTAAAAACGAGCTGTGGTATGTCTATGGCCTTAAATATACACAAATTTTGCGAAAGTCAAGGCGTTATTATTATGAAATATCCGTAATTGTTTGGAAAAGTAAAAATTTTTACGAGTCCATCAATTTCCGATTTCGCCCAGGCCGTAAAGATGCACCTGCAAGAAGTAGCGCCGGTCTTTTGTTCCGTCGATATCCTCTTCCACGTTGTAGGATACATCGATGCTCCAGCAGTCCCGGAGATAGCGCAGTCCCAGGCTGGTCTCGATATTCCGGTTGTCCCGAAGGCTGTGCTCGTAGCCCCCGTATGCCGTGAGCCAGTGACGCAGCGGGACTTCCGCCTGCAGAAGCAGGCTTTCGTTTCGTTCCCGGGTATATCGGTAGTCAACCCGGAAACGGCTGTTCAGGATGTTGCGTAAGCGGAGCGAGAGATTGCCGCTTTCGATATGGTTTTCGCTGTGGCTGTACGAGGCGTCGGCGTGAAAAGTAACATAGTTTTTCGGGGTGATATCGAGTTCCGCATAAATCGGCAGAAACGCTTCATCGCTGTCCTCGTAGTCCAGGTTGTAGGGCTGCTCCACCATGAACCGGGCAAAGCGGTTGTAGACCGGCTGCGGGTCGGCATCTTCAAGGTGTATGGTCCTTCTGGCGGTAAACAAATTCGTAACGGAGAAAACAAAAAGGTTTTCCGGGTCGATCCGGTCCGTTTCATCGAAATCCGGGAATTCGGACTGGTCCTTGTCCTGGGTGTAGGAGTAGCGAAGCTGCGGTATGACGCCGTGCTTGACCCTCTCCGCGCCAAAGGAGTCGACGGGAAAAATCCGGTGAAAATCCGTCGTGAGCTCGGCGCCCAGGTCATAGAGCCCCCGCTGTTTGTAACGTTCCCTGTCACCGATGTCCTCCCTGTCGGCATCGCTGTACCAGGCGGTCTGGCGGTAGCCGGCGTAGGGTTCGAAAGTCAGGTGCCGCAAGGGGTAAAACGGTCTGGACAGGCGGGGGTGGAGATCCGCCCGGTGACCCGTTTCGCCGTCTTCCCGGAAGAAGTAGGTGTATTCGGATCTGGCCGACCCATATGCCCCGCTTCCCCCAAGGGGCTGTTTGAGCAGGTTGTAGCTGATCATGGGAAGCCGCTGGATCGTATCGTTTTCATCCCTCAACCGGCGTTTGACCACGTCGTCGTACCACACCGCGTCGGCATTGAGGGAAGACGACATCCAGTTGCGGTTGATATTGAGCCGGTTTTCCCGTGTACGTTCGTTTCTGTCATCGATGCCCCGGTCGAATTCGGACTCGAAATAGCTTTGCGTATCGCTGAAGCCGGTATAACCCCGGCGGAATTCACGAAGGTAATCCTGGTCCGAGACGATATCGAGGTCGAGCCGCGCCATGACATCGTGTCCAAGTTCCTGGTCGGCCTTCATCCGGAACCAGTAGCGGCCGGAATTGGGCCGCAGCTCCCTGTCCCCGGTATATCCCCATTTTTCGTTGGATTCATCGTCGTCCGCCATTTTCCGGTCCTCGAACCCGTCGATCATAAGGGTTCCCTTGGATAGCCCGTTGGCCATGTACCGGTATTCGGCTCCGAATTTTTCGCCCCGATTCTGGATGTGGTGGTAATAGAAGGTGGCATCCGAATGGTCGCTGATCGCCCAGAAGAAAGGCTGAATGTATTCGAAGCCGTTTTTGTCGGAATGATGGAAGTTGGGAATCAGCAAACCCGATTGCCGCTCGATCTTGGCGGGAAAAACGAAATAGGGGACATAGAAAACCGGGATGTTTCTGATACGGAACGCCGCGTGTTTCACGGTTCCATAGCCTTCGATGGTGACGTTGACCTTGGAGCCGGTGATGCTCCAGTCCGGCTTGTCCGGATCACAGGTGGTCAGGCAGGCGCTGTCCACGTAGTAGGTGCGCGCCCCGGTTTTCATGATCCGGTCTCCCTGGATGTGAAACCGGGTTTTCCGTATAAAGATGCGCCCGGTATACAGGGTTCCGGTTTCTTCGGCCATATTGATAACGAGACGGTCTCCCTGCAGGGTGTCCTCGCCTGCTTCGAAAAAGACGTTTCCGGATGCACGGGCAATTCCCTCGTCGCTCCGGAAGCGGACCTCGTCGGCTGAAAGCCGGCTGTCCAGGTGGGTGATGACCACATCGCCCTTTGCGATGTATTCGTTTTCTCCCGGGCTGTAGGAAATCTGGTCCGCCTCGATTCGCCAGGGTTCGTCATGGTTGATCTGGCCGGAAACAGACGTTGTATAGTCTGCACGCGCATCCTCAAAAAACAGCCCGAAAACGGTAAAAAGCAGGGCCGCGGCAATCGTCGGTCGTCTGGAATATAAAAGTTTCAAAACAGGGCTGCCGTTTGAGTTGGTGATTTGACAGGTAAAACGTCTTTTCCGGTGAATATCCCGATAAATATCCCAGTGAATATCCTTGATGGCCGGTTAAATTTTGAGTATAAAAAACCGAAATAGTAAAAATGTCAAGGCAATAACATCAGGAAAACTATACGGGGCGCCGTTGGCGGGAATTTATCGATAATGAAAAGCACCTTTGCAAACAATTTGAAAACCGGCGATGTGATCGACGATGTCTTCGCGTTGGCGGAAAAGGTGCGCGGCGTGAAACGGGACGGGGCAGCCTACCTCAGCCTGACCATCGCGGACCGAACCGGCCGCGTCAAGGGCGTAGTCTGGGAGAGGGCCGATGAAATGTCCGCGCTGTGCGCCCCCGGCGATTTCGTCCGCATTCAGGGAAGCGTATCCGAGTACAAAGGCAGTCCGCAGGTGGTAGTGCGCCATATTGAAAAATACGAGGCCTCAGTCGACCCATCGGACTTTCTGCCCGCCACGAACCGGGATACCGGGCAGATGCTCCAACGGCTCCGTTCGCTGACGCAGACCATCCGTACCGACTCTCTCCGCCGGTTGATCGACGCGTTCTGGGCGGACGAGGCGTTCGTTGCCGCTTTCCGGACGGCGCCCGCGGCCAAGCTCATGCACCACGCATGCATCGGGGGGCTTTTGGAGCATACCCTGTCCATGACGATCCTGGCTGACAAGGTGGCGGACCATTACGGGGGGATCGACCGGGACCTTCTCCTTGCCGGGTGCGTGCTCCATGACATCGGCAAGATCCGGGAGTTCGAATACGACACCCGGATCGATTATTCGGATGAGGGACGGCTGGTGAACCATATTGTTATCGGGGTTTCCATGATAGAGGAAAAAATCGGTGCGATTCCGGATTTTCCGGCAAAAACCGCCCTTATGCTGAAGCACCTGGTCGTCAGCCATCATGGATGCCGGGAATTCGGCTCTCCGGAGCCGCCCAAGACCCTGGAGGCCGTATTGTTGAATTATGTCGACGAAATTGACGCCAAGATCAACGGCATACGCGATTTCATGCGCACCCAGGACCCCCAGTCCGACTGGACCGGCTTCTACGGCCCCCTCGAGCGGTTTTTCTACAAGGGGGGCATGTAGCAATACCTGTCTCGTATCCAAATCGAAATCCAAATCATAATGGTGGCCGCAGTTGCTGCCGCCATCGAACGCCAAACACGAAACGCCGATAACGCCGTCGCAGATAACGCCGCTGTCTGAAACCACTCCATCCTTCGGGAACATGCGGGGTTCACCGGACGAGGAATTGAGAAACAGCCATGTTCATAACGATCGAAGGGATCGAAGGATCCGGCAAGACCACGCAGATCGAAAATATCGCCGGATACCTGCGTGAAGCCGGCATCGAGTGCCTGGTCACGCGGGAACCCGGGGGCACCGGAATCGGCGGAAAGATCCGCACAATTCTTCTGGACCGGGATCACCACATGCTCGATCCCATGGCGGAGTTGCTGCTGTATACCGCCGATCGCGCCCAGCACATCAGCGAAAAAATTCTGCCGGCGCTTCAATCCGGCATGGCGGTTGTCTGCGATCGGTTCATCGACTCCACCATTGCTTACCAAGGGGCGGCAAGGGGAATCGGGCCAGAGACCATACATGAGCTGAGCCGCCTGATGCTGCCCGATCTTCGGCCGGATGTCACATTTTTACTTGATTTATCCCCCGAAGTCGGTTTATTGCGTGCCTGGAAAGCGATTGATTCCGGCAAGCGCGACGGCGGGCAGAGCCGGTTTGAGCGGGAAAAGATCCGTTTCCACGAAACGGTGCGTGAAGGGTATCTGGCACTGGCCGCAGCGGAGCCGAAGCGATTCCGGATCATCGACGCCGCCGACCCGCCGGAACGGGTGAAAGACGCAATTTATTCCGTGCTCCGGGAGCGGTTGGCCGCCCGGAAGGATCTTTTCCATCGGAATACGCCGATTTGATACAAACAGACGCAGGGCGGGGGCGTAACGCCATGCATCACCGCCGCAAAAACAACCGGAAACAAAAGCAATGACCCATTCCATACTGGATGCCATCGGCAACACACCGCTCGTGGAAATCAGGCGGTTGAACCCCAACCCTCGGGTAACGATATACGCCAAGATCGAGTATCTCAATCCCGGCGGATCGATAAAGGACCGCCCTGCGCTGACCATGATCGAGGACGGCGAGCGATCCGGGCAGCTCACTCCGGACAAGACCGTCATCGAGGCCACATCCGGCAATACCGGCATCGGTCTGGCCCTGATCTGCTCCGTCAAGGGATACCGCCTTCTTCTGGCCATGTCCGAGGCGGTCAGCATGGAGCGGCGGCAGATCCTTTCCGCAAGAGGCGCCGAAATCATGCTGACGCCGGGGCATTTAGGGACCGATGGGGCCATTGAAGAGGTATACCGGTTGGTCCGGGAAGAGCCGGGGAAGTACTTCATGACCGACCAGTACAACAACCCGGCCAACTGGAAGGCCCACTACAATACCACGGCGCCCGAGATCATCGCCCAGACCGGCGGGCGATTAGACAAGTTCGTCGCCACAATAGGCACCACGGGGACGCTGATGGGATGCTCCCGCAGGTTCCGGGAGCATGACAAAAGCATCGAGATCATAGGTGTCGAGCCGTACCTGGGGCACAAACTTCAGGGGCTGAAAAACATGAAGGAGGCCTACCGGCCGGAGCTTTATCAGAAAAAGCTGCTGGACCGGAAAATTAACGTCGATGACGAGGAAGCCTTCGAGATGACCCGGCGACTCGGCAAGGAGGAAGGGCTCTTCGCGGGAATGAGCAGCGGCGCGGCCATGCTCATTGCAGCCCAGGAGGCGGAACGGATGACGTCCGGAACCATCGTGGCCATTTTCCCGGACAGCGGTGAGCGGTATCTCAGCACCACGCTGTTTGCCGTGAAGAAAAAAGCGGACATCAGCCTCTACAACACCCTGAATCGCTCCAGGGAGCCCTTTGAACCGCTGCGGGAGGGAAACGCCACGGTCTATACCTGCGGCCCCACGGCAGACCGTCGGATTCATATCGGTGAATGCCGCCGCTTCGTGTTTTCGGATTTGCTTTGCCGGCATCTGGCTTACCGGGGTCTTCGGGTAAATCATGCAATGAACATCACGGATTTCGACGACAAGACCATCGCCGGCGCTGAGGCGGAAGGCGTCTCCCTGGCGGCGTTCACGGACCGTTATGTCGGGCATTTTCTGTCCGATCTGAAAGCGCTCAACATACGGCCGGCCGACCATTACCCAAGAGCGGCGGAGCACGTTGACGACATGGTGGCCGTCGCCAGAAGGCTTTATGACAAGGGATATGCCTATGAAAAGCTGCGTTCCCTGTATTTTTCCATCAGCGCGTTTGAAGAATACGGGAAGCTTTCCGGCATTGATCTGGATAAAATCCGGCTGGGTGCAACCGTGGATCTGGATGAGTACGAAAAGAACAACCCGCGCGATTTTACCCTGCTCAAGCGGGCTCGCCTCTCCGAGCTGAAGCGGGGGCATTATGTTCCGACCCCCTGGGGAAATGTCCGTCCGTCCTGGCACATCCAGTGCGCGGCCATGTCCATGAAATACCTGGGCGAAACCTTTGACATCCATGCCAGCGGGAGCGAGCTGATATTTCCCCACAATGAAAACGAAAGCGCCATTGCCCGGGCGCTGACCGGCAAGCCCCTCGCGCGCTACTGGCTGCACTGCGAGCGGGTCCTCGAACCCGAAGCGGACGGAAAAACCGAAGAGGGCGGCCTGCCGACACTCGAAGGGTTAATGAATGCCGGTCACTCCCCCCGGGAAATCCGCTACTGGCTTGCAACCGCCCACTACCGGCGGCCGCTTCGCTTTTCCCATGGTCGTCTCGAGCAGGCCCGAAGCGCCCTTAAACGCATCGATGCATTTGTCTGGGCGCTTCGAAATGTGGATGGGGAAACCGGCTACCCGGAAATTGATCAGCTTCTCTACGACCTCCGGCAGGGATTTGTGGTTGCCATGGATGACGATCTGAACATATCGCGTGCCATGGCCTGCCTGTTCGACATGATCAAGCGGATTAACCGGCTGATGGATGAAAACCGGATCAGCAGGGAGGATGCCCGCAGGATTCTAGAGACGGTCGGGGGGATTGATTCGGTGGTGGGGATTTTCGATTTCACCCCCCAACAGTATTCTCCGGATGTGGAGGCGCTGATCCGGGAGCGAATTGCCGCAAGAAAGGCGGGCGATTTTGAAAAGGCGGACCGGCTTCGGGAGCAGTTGATGGATATGGGGATTTCCGTACACGATACCGAGAAGGCGGGTGGCAAATAATGACGGCTTCGTAAAAAGGCCAACACCGGCGCCTTCGCGCGTTTCTCGAGTATTTCACATACGCTGCATTCGAAGGAGCCAGGCAACCCTTGATCTTGAATTTTTTACTAAGCCGTCTGACCGCGACTATTTACGAGGGCATCAAAAATGATCAATAAAGTGTTATTTCCGGCAACATTTGTTTCGGAAGAGAACGCAGCGGCCATCCACAGGAGGATCGGCCGGTTTGCGGTGTATCAGCCGGTCATGGGACAGACCCCCGCAGTGCTGGGCGGGCTGTTTGAAAGCGGTATGATTGAAATCCGGCATCCTGTGATCGGCAGCGAGTCGCAGATTGCAAAGCTTTGCAGGGCGTATGGTGTATGGGGGGATATTCATCGGAAAGATGCGATTCATCTCAATCGACTGGCAGGCGAGGGGTTTTACAACCAGGACTTTGCGGTGGAGATCAGCACCGAGGTGCGGGCGCGAGCGGGCGACCGGTCATCCGGAAAGCCGGCCGGAGACGCTTCCGGGGATGTTCAAAAACCCGACCCGTTGTTCAATGCCCGGATCTTTTTGCAGCTGGCTCAAGAATTCGACCTGCATGAATCCGAGATCGCCGCAAGCCTCAGGGATGCGGATAACGCTTCCAGGCAGATATTCGAAACCCTCCGGGGTGGAGACGCGGAACCCGAATCCGAGGCACTTTTCGCTTTCCAACACGCTTTTCCGGGTAAAGACCCGAAGCCGCATTCCACGCGGGACGATTCCGAGGCGGTCATGACCGAATCGCGATTGGCCGCCTGGACGCTTCTGGCCGCAAATGAAATCGCCCCGCCGGAGTTGTTTGTGACAGGCAGCCGGGCGGTCGTGGACTGGCTGGCCGACCGGTTTCCATCCATGGTGTTGATCTTGAAAACCGATGCGGCAAACGATCCGGATACAGCGGAAAGCTCGTTTTCCGGGCGCTTCCGGGAACTGCTGGAAGAACCTTCCCTGAAAGCATCCCAGAAAGCATCCCCGGTGGAGGGTGTTTTCTCCTGCCTGGACCGACCGGCCGCGGACGGATACCGGATGGAGATCCATGCGATCCCGGGAATGTCTCCCCGGGAAATGCTTGAGTCGATTACGGATAACCCGGAAGTCGGTGAGGGGGTGGATTGCCGCGCGAAGCACTGCTTTATCTGTCAGGTGATTCGGCGGGAAGGTTAGGCAGACGACGGTTCCCGTTCAAAACGCAAAATATTGTACGGGCTTCCCCTTGACTACTTTCATTATTTGGTATATGGCAGAAACCTTGACGGCTTTGTAAAAAGTCCAAAATCTGCGCCTGCGCGCAATTCGCGAGAATTTCACGTGTTCCAAGTACCCCGCGTGCAAAGGAAATGCGCGAGCCTTGATCCTGAACTTTTTTCAAAGTCCTCTGATCGCGATTTTTACGGGCGTATTAAATCTTCTATGGTAATAAAGACAGTAAGGGCTTGATTTGTAAAAAACAATTAAAAGGAGATGTAACATGGCTTTTATTCCGACGGTAGATGCCGACAAGTGCGAAGGTTGTGAAGAGTGTGTGGATGTTTGTCCGACCGAGGTGTTCGAAATGCAGGACGGCAAGTCCGTTCCCATCAATCCTGACGAGTGCCTCGGCTGCGATAGCTGCATCGAGGTTTGTGAGCCGGATGCCATCACGGTGGAAGAAACTTAAAAAAACAGTCTTTCCGATACCCCCGGCACGGGCATAATCTTATTGCCGGGGGTACTTTTTCTTCCTTCCCTGTCACCTGTCATCACTTTTCATCCGGTTTCAGTCGGGTTTTTCGGATTTCCGGGGTATTTCATGAATACGGCAGCATTGCATCCGGAGTACTTCAAACTGGATCTTCCCATCGGGGTGGTCGCTATCGTTTACCTTCCGGAGCCCTTCATGCTGGTTCGCATTCTTCTTCCCGGAAACGCCCACCGGTTGGATACACCGCTACCTTCACAGGCATCCGATGTCCCTGCCGGACGGGAGGCCAAACCGGTTTTGGACTTTTTCGAAGCGTATCATAGCAAACGCCCCGGGCGGGTACCGTGGGATCTCTTGTGCTTGGAGAGTTATACCCCCCTTCAGCGTTTGGTTTGGGAAAAGACCACGGCCGTGCCTTTCGGGCAAACGGTTTCCTACGGACGGATCGCCGGGGATATGGGTCGGCCCCGTTCCGCCCGTTTCGTCGGCAACGCGCTGGGAAAAAATCCGTTTCCCATCCTGATACCCTGCCACCGGATCGTCCGGTCCGACGGAGGTCCGGGTGGATTCGGGAGCGGGCTGAACATGAAGCGCCGTCTTCTTTCTTTCGAGGGTGTAAAATTCTCATCCGTCTCTTGCGAAACGGATGTTGATATGGTATTATAATGGGTTATGAAACAATATGTTGTGGATGAAATACGGTCGGGTGATTTCAACGTGTTGAAAAGCTACCTGGATGAATATTACGGGCCGGCACACCTGAACGGAATCTACCGGGTTCCACTGGATCCGGCGTTGTATTCCGAATGCCAGCAGGCTCATGCGGACTGCGCCCCCTTTTACTTCGCCCTGGAGCTGAAACCCGATGCCTTGTGCTGCGAATTTCTGGTGCGTTCCGAGAACCGGATTCGTTGTGATTGCATAGCCAACGCCTTACCGGATCAGCGGAACTGGCTCATTGAACTGATTGATTCCGTTTTTGAACGGCTTTCCATTGCAGCCTGAGGCGTTTCCATGTCGGACGGCTTCCTGAAAAGCCCAATATCTAATGGCCGAACGAAAACCAGAATTTTTCGTCAAGGTCAAGGACGGCGAAAATTTTAACCGCTTGAATACTTTGCGTATTTTGAAGGTTAAAATTTAAGCCGGATGCAGATATCGGCGAAAAGGAAAGACGGCTTTCGTTCATCCACTATCTTTATTTTTGCCCGGTCCGGTCCCTGAAGATCTTCATGTACTTTCGGTACGCTGCATTGTTCGTACCTGAACTGTGTCCGCCCGCATCCCGGGTTTCCTGCAAAGCCAACTTAGAGCGATGTTTTTGCGAATGCATCAAGCTTTTTTCCCACGTATAAACCGTGCATTTCCACATGGGATAAAAGATCCGCAGCGGCCGGCATGCCCGGACGCAGGGCTGTCTGCCCTCAGAAATTGTTTATCGGAGGTTTTCCCGTGTTAAAAATCATACCGTTGGGCGGTCTTGGCGAAATCGGGTTGAACATGATGGTTTTGGATTATCTCGATACCATGGTGGTCATCGACGCCGGGCTGATGTTTCCCGAAGATTACATGCTGGGCGTGGACTACGTCATCCCGGACATGGGATATATCCTGCAAAACAAGCATCGTTTCAAGGGGCTCGTTTTGACTCACGGCCACGAAGACCATATCGGCGCGGTCCCGTACCTGCTTCGGGAGGTGATCGTCCCGATTTACGGAACGCCTTTTACACTGGGCCTGGTTGAAAACAAGCTAAACGAGCACGGATTGATTTCCGCTGCAGGCAAACTAAACACGATCCGGCCAGGGGACCGGCTGGAGATAAGCCCTTTTACGCTTGAATTCATGCGTGTCAACCATTCCGTGGTCGATGGTGTGGGCATCGCCATTCATACACCCGAGGGGATGATCGTTCATAGCGGGGATTTCAAGATTTCGGACTCCACCATCGAGGGGATGCAGACCGACGTGGAGGCGTTCACGCGCTGCGGGGATGCCGGCGTTCTGGCCCTTCTGTCCGATTCCACCAACGTGGAACGTGAGGGGCGCACACCGTCGGACGAGCATGTAAGCGATACCCTGAAGGATCTGATCGGCGGAAGTCCGGGACGGGTGATCATTGCGCTTTTCGCTTCCAATATTTCCCGGATTCAGCAGGTTGTCAATATCTTGAAATCCGGATCCAGAAAGGTCGTTTTCAACGGGCGCTCCATCGAATTGAGCGTGAGGATCGCAAAAGAACTGAATCTTCTGAAGATACCGGCGGGCATGGAGGTCAGTATCGATGAGATTGAGGATTATCCGGATGATCAGGTCGTCATTATGACGACCGGAAGCCAGGGGGAGCCCATGTCCGCCCTGGCCCGTATGTCCACAGGAACCCACCGGCAGATCAAGGCGCGAAGCGACGATACGGTGATTTTGTCCTCCAAGTTCATCCCCGGAAATGAAAAGGCGATCGCAAAGATCATCAACAACCTGTTTCGCAAAGGCGCCAACGTCATATACGAGAAAATCTCCGACATCCACGTCTCCGGCCACGCCTTCCGGGAGGAGCTGGTCATGATGATGGAGATGTGTAGGCCCAAATTTTTTATCCCCATTCACGGGGAGTACCGGCACCTCTACCACCATGCCCGGCTGGCCGAGGCCAGCGGCATCGGCAGGGACAATATTTTGCTGGCTGAAAACGGGGACATCCTGACTTTTTCCGGGGGAGAGGCCCATATTGACGATAAGGTAGGGACGAGCCGGGTCCTGGTCGACGGGAAAGGGATCGGCGATGTGGGGCGCTCGGTGCTCAAGGAAAGACGGATCCTTTCGGAAGAGGGGCTTGTGGTCATTAACATGATACTCGACGAGGACACGGGATTTGTTATTTTCGGGCCGGAGATCGTTTCCAAGGGGTTTGTGTTCGAAACCGAAACCGGCCATATCCTCGAAGACGCCAAGTGCATCATCCTGGAGATCATCGAAGACGTCGCCGACATGCCCCACCGGGCGGAGCTCCTGAGGAAGCGCCTGCCCTCGGCGCTCCGCGAGTATTTCAATTTCAGCATCAAACGCCGGCCGGTGATCCTGCCTTTCATCCTGGAGCTGTGAGTACCACGGTTATGCGAAAAGAAATCACGGGAATCTTTCTGTTCTTTCTGGTGCTGTTCACTGCCATAAGCCTGGCGTCCTTCAGTCCGGACGATCCTTCCGTGCACAATGTTTCATCCGGCGAAACCGAGAACTTTTTTGGTCTTGCGGGAGCCCATCTGGCAGGGCTCCTGATCGGCCTGTTCGGTGTGGGGGCTTTCTGGATACCAGTTTTACTGCTGATCGCCTGTTTTCGCTTCTATACCGGGAAAAACGGCCATGCAGTATGGATGACCGGAGCCGGCGGCGCAATCCTGCTGGTGGTTACCGGGGCGCTGCTGGCACTTTTTGAACCAACGTATCAAATCGTTGCGGCAACATATCCCGCTGCCGGCCTGATCGGGCTTCCCCTGCACGCCTTTCTGCTCGACTATGCAGACCGCTTCGGCGCCTTTGTCATTCTTTTTTTCCTGTTTCTCGTTGGGTTTATACTGACAACCGGCATTTCCGTTATCCACGTCTCTAAAAACACACTGAGTTTCTTTTTGCTCGCTGCGGCACGGGTGGGCCGCATGCCACAGGCAATGGCCGGATATTTCAGACGTCGGACCCGGTTGTCGTCCCGGGAAAATACATCCGGAGCACGGGCTATTGCTGCGAAAAAAATCCCGGAAAAACAACCGGAGCCGGTCAATCCAGCACCCCCGAAAAGTAACTGGGCCAGGAAGAAGGAAAATCCAGGCGGGCAGAAAAGAGATCAATCCGCCCGGGTTGCGGAAAAAAAGGAGGAAGCGGCGGGCGCAAAAAGCAATATCCGTATCAAAACGTCGATTCCGCCCCTTTCGGTCGGGTCGGCCGCAGCGCCCTGGCAGCAGGAGTTCGAATCCATACGTATCGGCGACGGGTTTCAGCTTCCGAAACTCGAATTTCTGGATGAACCGGTCCGGACAAAGGAAGACGTGGACCATGAGCATCTCCGGATGCAGTCGGGAATTCTGGAGGAGAAGCTTGCGGATTTCGGGGTGCAGGGAAGCGTCAAGGAGGTGCTTCCGGGACCGGTCATCACCCGCTACGAGTTTGCGCCCGCCCCGGGTGTCAAGATCAACAAGATCGTCAACCTGGCGGATGATCTGGCCCTTGCCCTCAAAGCCCTTAGCGTGCGGATCATCGCACCCATACCCGGTAAGGCGGTAATCGGCATCGAGCTGCCCAACGATCACCGGGAAACCGTCGGGTTCAAGGATATCGTCTCATCGGGCGTCTACAGGAAATCATCGTCCGTGCTGACCATCGCTTTGGGCAAGGATATCGTGGGGCATCCGGTCGTTGCGGATCTTGAAAAAATGCCCCACCTGCTTATCGCCGGGGCCACAGGTACCGGAAAAAGCGTGGCGCTTAACACCATGATCACGAGCATCCTTTACAAGGCCACACCGGAGGACGTCAAGTTTATCATGATCGATCCCAAGCGGATCGAGCTTTCCATCTACGACGGCATCCCGCATCTCATCGCACCGGTGGTGACCGACATGAAAAAGGCGACCAATGCACTTTTCTGGGCGGTGCGGGAAATGGAGCGCCGCTACAAGCTTCTTTCCGGGATGAAAGTGCGCAACATCCGTCAGTACAATTCCCGGATCGAAAAAGGGGATATCCCGAAGCAGGAAGACGGGGCGGATGGCGAGGATTCGCCGCCGGAAAAGATCCCGTATGTCGTGGTGGTCATTGATGAACTGGCGGACCTCATGATGGTTTCCTCCAGGGACGTTGAGGTCGGCCTGACCCGGCTTGCCCAAATGGCACGGGCCGCGGGCATTCACATGATTATCGCCACCCAGCGGCCGTCCGTGGATGTGCTCACGGGCCTGATCAAGGCGAACTTTCCGACGCGTCTTTCCTTCCAGGTCTCGTCCAAGACCGATTCCCGGACAATTATCGACGCCAACGGGGCCGAAGCGCTGCTGGGCAACGGGGACATGCTGTTTCTGCCGCCCGGCACAGCCAAGCTGCAGCGGATACACGGGGCCTATGTATCGGAAGGCGAGGTGGCCCGGATTATCGGATTTCTCAAGTCCCAGAAAACGCCTGAATATGACCACAATATCGTGGAGGCGCAGGAGCCGGGAAAAGACGAAAACAGTGACGCGGATCATGACGAAAAATACGACGAGGCGGTGGAACTGGTAACAAGAACCGGCCAGGCTTCCATATCCATGGTGCAGCGGCACCTGCGCATCGGCTACAACCGGGCCGCGCGGATCATTGAAACCATGGAGGCGGAAGGGGTTGTGGGTCCTTCGGACGGGGTCAAGGCGCGGGAGATTCTGGTCCGCCGGGATTACGATGACATCTCATGAGCGGGGGTTGTCCTGGTGGATATTGACGTGAGCATAATCGATTCGGTCAAGGGGTTTCTGGACAAAGACGAGGGGTTGCGGTTGTATGCACTGGCCGCGGAAGTATCGGCAGGGGCGCCCTGCCTGGAGATCGGTAGCTATTGCGGCAAGTCGGCCCTTTACCTGGGTGCGGGCTGCCGGAAAAACGGCTCGATTTTGTTTTCCGTCGACCATCACCGCGGCTCCGAGGAGCAGCAGCCGGGAGAGGAGTATTTCGATCCGGAAACCTACGACATGGACGCAGGCAGCATGAATACCTTTCCTTTTTTCCGAAAGACCCTGGAGCTGGGAAAACTTGAGGATACGGTGATCCCCCTTGTCACCAGCTCCGCGGTGGCCGCCCGCAAGTGGGCGACACCGCTTTCTCTAGTATTCATCGACGGAGGGCACAGTTACGAGGCCGCATTCACGGATTACTGCAGCTGGGCCGGTCATGTGATACCCGGGGGCTTCCTGGTGATCCACGATATCTTCAAAAACCCCGAAGACGGCGGCCAGGCCCCCTACGATATCTACTGCCTCGCCGCCGGATCGGGCCTTTTCGACGAATATCCCATGACCAAAACCTTAGGTGTCCTCCACCGCCGCCATCCAGTTTAGGGGGTTTAGGGGACGTCCTTAACTTATTAACTTATTCAGGCAAGCATCCTTGCCTGAATAAGTTAATAAGTTAAGGACGTCCCCTGGTCCTGGTCTTTCCGAAAGTAGAGGACGAGGCTTTTGCCGAGAAGGGGGGTGAGGGCGGCGTCGATGGCCCTGGTGAAAAGGGGCTTTTTCATTATGTCCCAGGTCAGAAAGCGGTGGTAGAGAGAGACGGATAGCGCCTCGTCATCGTCCGGCCCGGCCATGCAGCGGAGCCACCAGTAAGGGGTGTGGATGCCGTGGGCGTAATGGAAGAAACGCTTCTTAAAGCCAATACGGGTAAACAGGCCGGTGATTTGCTGCTTCGTGTAAATGCGAATATGCCCGCCTTCGGTATTGGCATACGTATCGGACAGCTTCCAGCAGATCGCTTCCGGAAAATACCGGGGAACGCTGACAGTGAGGCTGCCGCCGGGCTTTAAAACGCGGGTTAGTTCATCCGCCGCCTTCCGGTCATCCGGGATGTGCTCAAGGACCTCCGAGCATATCACGTGATCGAACGTCTCGTCGGCAAAGGGGAGTCGCGTGATGTCCGCGGCCGAAAAAGCCCACCGTCCCGCAAGTTTTCCGCCATATGCTTCGTGCAGGAATATGTTTTCCTTTGCCTTGACGAGATCGTCGAAAAGGATATCCGCGCCCGTCACCATGGCATCGTAGCTGGCGCAAGCGCCGCATACGTGCCGTCCGGGGCCGCATCCCATGTCGAGTATCCGGTCTCCTCCCGATATGCCCAGCCGGGAATAGTCAATGGTAATCACGGATAGCCTTCCTGTATGCTTCCACGGTTCTTTGGGCGGCGGCTTCCCAGGTGAGATGGCGCTGTACCCGCTCGTAGCCTGCTTTGCCGTAGCTCGCCGCCAGTTCCGGATCATTCATGAGGCGTAAAATTGCATCTTGCAGCGCACCCGGATCGGCGGGCGGCACCAGTAGGCCTGCGTCGCCCACCACCTCGGGCAATGCGCCGCCGGTCGTGCTGATAACGGGCACGCCGCAGGCCATGGCTTCGCCCGCCGGCAGTCCGAAACCCTCATAAACGGATGGGATCACGGCCATAGTCGCCCGGGCATACTGCCGGACGAATTCTTTGCAGGAGATCCGGCCGGTAAAGACGATGCTGTCTGATAGGTCCAGGGACCGGATCATCCTGGAGACGATGGAATCCTTTTTGGGTTTGCCCACCACGACCAGACGGATATCTCTTGTCTGGCGTATCGCGTAAACAGCCTGGAGCAGGTAATGCAGCCCTTTAAGAGGCGTATCCGCGCTGTTGGTGACGATGATACGGTTTTTCTCCCGCTTTATGCCGGAAACGGGATAAAACAAATCCGTGTTGATTCCGTTGGGTATGATGGAAAACCGGTCGGCCGAAAGGTCGAATTCCCTGCAGATATCTTTTTGGGCGCAGCCGGATACTGTAATGATATGGGGCAGGGTCCTGGAGACCCGTTTCTGCATGCCCAGAAACGAATACCATCTCAGGTGTTTCAGCTTTTTCCAGAAATCCGGCTCCGAAGCTACGGCGATATCCCGGTCCACGGTGATGGGATGATGGATGGTCGCGACCGTCGCTTTCCTGCGCTGGATGGCCCACAAGCCGTATGAGAGGCTCTGGTTGTCGTGGATGATGTCGTAGCGGTTCATCCTGCGCTTCAGGTATTTCCATGCCCGCAGTCCGAAGGTGTGGGGCTCGGGAAATCCCATGGTGGATGTGCTGATCCACTCGTTCAGGTTGATCCAGTCGCCAAGCTCCCGTACTTTGGGCACCCGGAATGGATCTTCCGCGTTGTAAAGGTCGAGGCTCGGGATTTTAACAAGACCGACGCCGTCTGCCAGCTCCGGGTAGGGCTGCCCGGAAAGCACGTCAACCCGGTGTCCTAAGCGGACCAGCGCCCGGCTCAGGTTCCGGACGTATCCGCCCTGGCCTCCGCAGTGGGGATTGCTTCGGTAGCTCAGCAGGCAGATGCGTAACGGTTTTTCAGAACGGATGATCATGGCGCAGCATGAATAATCATGGCAGACAACAATCCTCTTCGATGGATGGTTTTGATTTCAAAAGACTGAAATACGATGAACCCGGTAGTTCGTCAAGACGTTTTTGGCGGCAAGCGGGGAATTTGCCGGTTGCCAGGTGCCATCGGGCTGTAGTATGCTCTGAAAAGCGACCGCTTTCGGGAGGCTTGCGCGACCTCGAAGAGTGCAGCATACCCGGCGTACGTACAATTTTGAGACAGGTTCTAATGCAGGGACAATAAACAGGGCGTAAAAATGACCCAATTGCCATCGACAAAAACCATGGATATTGAAATCGGCGATTTAAGGCTGAAAAACCCCGTCATGACGGCGTCCGGAACCTTCGGATACGCGGTGGAATTCCGCGATATCCTGGATCTCAATCGCCTGGGGGGCGTTGTTGTCAAGGGGCTGTCTCTTTCGCCTGTTCCGGGAAATCCGCCGCCGCGGATCGTGGAGACGGCCTGCGGCATGCTCAATGCCATCGGCCTGGAAAACATCGGGATCGAGGTGTTCGTCAGGGAAAAGCTTCCCGTCCTGAAAGAGTATTCCGTACCCGTGATCGCCAACATTTACGGGACGACAGAGGAGGAATACGGCGAACTCACCCGGCAGATCGATTCCATCGACGGCATCGACGCGATCGAGGTCAATATTTCCTGCCCCAACGTCAAGGCCGGCGGGGTGGCTTTCGGAACCGATCCGGACAGCGCCGCCGCCGTTGTTGAGGTCGTGAAGAACCATACCGGCAAGACCGTTATCGTCAAGCTGTCGCCCAATGTGACCAGCGTTGCTCTGATCGCGAAATCCGTGGAAGCAGCGGGAGCGGATGCGGTTTCGCTCGTCAACACCCTGACGGGTATGTCCATCGACGCGGAAACCCGGCGCCCGAGGCTCGGTAATGTCACCGGAGGGCTCTCCGGGCCCGCGATCAAGCCCGTTGCCCTTCGCATGGTGTGGGAGGTGGCTCGCGCCGTGGATATACCGGTTATCGGCATCGGGGGTATCATGACGGCGACCGATGCGGTCGAATTCATGATAGCCGGTGCAAGCGCGGTGCAGGTGGGCACCGCCAGTTTTGTCAATCCCCGGGCCTGTATCGATATCATCGACGGTATGGCCGATTACCTGGTGCGTCATGAAATAGGGCATGTCCGGGATCTCGTGGGGTCGCTCATACCCGTGCCCGCATCCGCGTAAACGGTTTTAGGCTGGAAGCCAATCGCAGCTCGCTTTGCCGGCCGGCTCTCCGCCTTGCCAAATGCCCGTTACTTTTTGAGGGGTGTATCATGCTGAAGCAGGTATTGATTCTGTTTTTTCTCTTCTTTTTCTGCCTGGCCGGAATACCGCATTCTGTGTGCGCCGGGGCGACGGAAGACACGCCTGCCGTCGCCATGCCTGAATCACTCGAAGCGGATGATCAAACGCTCGTACTGAGTGGTTCCGGGGTCCGGCGGGTGCTTTACATGGAGCCCTATGCAGCCGGGTTGTACCTTCAAGCACCGGCCACGGACGGCAGTGCGATCATGGCGGCCGACGAACCCATGATTTTGCGCCTGCATATCCTTGCCCCCATGAGCCGGCGGATGATGGTCCGCTCCCTTTACAACGGCATGGTTGACGCCGCCGAATCCCTGGAATATGATTTTTCGCAGTTAGTGCAGCGCTTTGACCGGCTGGCTGATTCCTTCGCCAATGATATTGAGCAAGGCGATACCATTGAATTTCGGTATATACCCGGCCGTGGAACCCGGATTGTCAGAAACGGTCGTAGTCAGGGAATGATCGATGGTTTGGACTTCAAGGCCGTTTTTTTCGGAGTTTGGCTGAACGAAAAAAAGCCGGCGGACAAGAATTTGCGCGCAGCGCTGCTTCGTGTTGATCCCGGTGAAGCGGCCATGGGAGAATCCTTTGAAATATTGACGGAAGCGGATCCGGATGATCCGGACAGCGCGCACCCGGTCGAAATGGAAGAACCCGGTGCGCCGGATTCGGATACGGCATTGTCAAAGCGATCAGAAAGCCAGCGCGCACCTGGCGCCATCGACCGGGATGCTCCGTTTGAAAAGCAGATCGTGGACTTTGAACAAAAAAGCATCTATTTCGGCTTCGACAACGCGTCACTGACCGCCGATGCCAAGGAGGTCCTGGATGAAAAAGCCGCCTGGCTCCGGGACCATCCGGACGTCGATATCGTCATGGTTGTTTTTGCCGATCACCTGGGAAGCGCGGAATACAACCGAAGGCTGTCCGAAAGGCGGGCAGCCAGTGCCGGTGACTATTTGGAAAAAAATAGGGTCGATCCCTCCCGGTTTGATACCCGGATATACGGTTCGGAGGGGCTTTCTGAAAGAGGGGTAGCAGCCGAAGAACGGGCAAAAAACCGCCGGATCGACTTCCGGGTGCTAAGCTACGCGCCGCCGTCGGAAAACGGTAATTAGTGGCTGAATGAAAACCGTCTTTTTCGTCAATCTCTATGTTCGGCTCAAATTTTAATCCTCAAAACACGCAAAGTATTCCCGTGGTTAAAATTTTTGCCGTCCTTGACCTTATCGAAAAACCCTGGTTCTCGTTCGGCCACCAGTTAAAGAAGAAAGTGAGCATACTGTTTTTCTGAATGTTTTTACAGGGTCTCTGAAACCCTCGATGGGTTCTGCTTCAGGTATTCCAGCCGGTTAAGGCCGTTGATAAAGGCAAGGGCGCTGGCGGTAATGATATCCGGATCCGCCCCCCGGCCCAGTGCGATGAGATCGTCTTCCCTGAGCCGCACCGTTACTTCGCCCTGGGCATCGGTTCCGCCGGTAAGCGCGGAAACGGAGAAGCGAAGCAGGGTGGAACTGGTTTTCGTCAGGTCGGTAATGGCGTTGTAAGCCGCATCGATGGGACCGTTTCCACTACCTGTGGTGGTGTACTCCTGGTCATTGATTTTCATTACGACCGTGGCCACCGGCATGACCGTGGTGCCGCAGCTTACGTGGAGGTACTTCAGGCCGTAAATGTCCTCCGTTCGCAGGACCCGCTCGTTCACCAGGGCCTCGATATCCTCGTCCAGGACCACCTTTTTCTTGTCCGCCAGGGTCTTGAATTTTTCAAAGACCTGCCGCAGCTCCTCATCCGAAAGATCATATCCCATGTTTTTGAGATGCTTGCGAAGCGCGTGTTTTCCCGAATGCTTTCCCATGACCATCCGGCTGGAAGTCAGGCCGATGGTTTCGGGTTTCATGATCTCATAGGTCATGGCATTCTTGATCATGCCGTCCTGGTGGATGCCGGCCTCGTGGGCGAATGCGTTGGCCCCCACAACCGCCTTGTTGGGCTGAATCATGATGCCGGTGATCATGGAGACCAGTCTGCTCACCCGGTAAATCCGGGTGGTTTCGATGCCCGTGGTTACCGGCAGGTAGTTGGGGCGGGTGTTGATGGTCATGACCAGCTCTTCCAGCGACGTATTGCCGGCCCGCTCGCCGATGCCGTTGATGGTGACCTCCGCCTGGCGGGCGCCGGCATGGATGGCCGCCAGGGTGTTGGCCGTAGCCAGCCCCAGGTCATTGTGGCAGTGGACGCTCAGACGTACCTTGTCGATGCCGGGCGTGTGTTTCATCACGTACTCGACCAGGCGGCCGAACTCGTGGGGAACCGCGTAGCCCACGGTGTCCGGCAGGTTGATGACTTTTGCGCCGGCCTCGATCACGGCCCCGAACACTTTGCACAGAAAGTCCGGGTCGCTGCGGGACCCGTCTTCGGCGGAGAACTCGACGTTATCCGTGAAGGTACGGGCGTAGTTCACGGCTTCCACGGCGGTTTTGAGAACCTCCTCCCGGCTCATCTGGAGCTTGTATTCCATGTGGATGTCGGATGTGGCCAGGAAGGTATGGATTTTTGGGCGAGCGGCGTGGCACACGGCGTTCCATGCGCGGTCGATGTCGTGGACGGAAGCGCGCGCCAGGGCGACGACCTCGGAGTTTACGACCTTTCGGGCGATTTCGCTTACCGCCTCGAAATCCCCTTCGGATGCGGCCGGGAATCCCGCCTCGATGGCATCGACACCCAGCTTTTCGAGCTGCGTGGCGATGCGCAGTTTTTCCGCGGTGTTCATGCTGGCCCCGGGCGACTGCTCGCCGTCCCGCAGGGTGGTATCAAAAATATATACTTTTTCTTTCATGACGATCTCTCCTGGTGACAAAGCTCAATTCAGGCTGCCTGGCTGTTTTACTGTGTTTTCATGGGTTCGTTTCCTGGGACATCAGCAGATGCGCGCACTTCGAAGTTTTCAGGGCCGCCCTTGATCTTGGTCAGTTTGTACTGGAAGCTGTCCGCCAGGGCCTGCCAGCTGGCTTCGATAATGTCTTCGGAAACGCCGATGGTGCTCCAGATGCTTTCTTCGTCCCGCGTTTCGATCAGCACCCTTACCCTGGCCGACGTTCCTTCCCGTCCCTCGATGACCCGCACCTTGAAGTCGACCAGGTGCACGGGATCCAGAATGTCCGCGTAAACGTGGTAGAGCGCTTTGCGAAGCGCGTTGTCAAGAGCACTCACGGGGCCGTTTCCTTCGGCCGCCGTGATTTCCTCCTCACCGTCCACGTTGATCTTGATCATTGCATGGGAATGGGCCGGCTGGTCCTTGTCTTTTTCGATGGTCACCCGGAAGGATTCCAGTTCGAAATGCGGCTTGAACTGGTTGGACAGTTTTTCCATGATGATCCGGAAGGAGCCGTCCGCCACGTCGAACTGGTAGCCGTCCTGCTCCATCCTTTTGATTTCGGATATGATCTGGCTGCTGCCGGCGCCGTCGAGCCGGATCCCCAGCTCTTTCGCCTTGTATTCCACGTTGCTGCGCCCGCCCATATCGGAAACGAGCACGCGGCGTCTGTTGCCCACCAGCTCCGGGTTGATGTGTTCATAGGCCCGGGGCTCTTTCATGATGGCGTGCACATGGACGCCTCCCTTGTGGGCAAAGGCGCTTTTTCCGGTAAACGGGCGGCTGTTGACGGGCGTCATGTTGGCTGTTTCGCTGACAAACAGCGATACCCGCTGCAGATTCGCGAGGTTTTCGTCGGAGATGCAGGCTGCATATCCCATTTTCAGTTTCATGATGGGGATGAGGGATATCAGATCGGCGTTTCCGCACCGCTCCCCGTATCCGTTGATGGTTCCCTGCAGGATCGATGCCCCGGCGCGTACCGCTGCGATGGAATTTGCCACGGCCAGGTTGGAGTCGTTGTGGCAGTGGATGCCGATGCGGATCGGGCGTCCTGCGGCCTTATCGATGGCCGGGCGGATTTCGCCGACGATTTGCTCGATCTCATGGGGAAGCGTTCCGCCGTTGGTGTCGCACAGCACGACGGCATCCGCGCCTGCCCTGGCAGCGGCTGCCACGCTTTTGGCGGCGTATCCCGGATTATCCTTGTACCCGTCGAAGAAGTGTTCGGCATCGTAGTGGACTTCCAGTTCGTTTTCCTTGAGGTAGGCCACGGAGTCATGGATCATGGCCAGGTTGTCCTCCATGGCGATATCCAGGATTTTTTCGACATGGAGATCCCAGGATTTACCGAAAATCGTTCCCACGGCGACCCGGCTTTCGATAATCGCATTGAGCTGGCGATCTTCCTCGGGGCGGATCCCGTGCTTGTGGGTGCTGCCAAAGGCGGTCAGTTTCGCATTTTTGAAATGCTGGTCGGCGGCCAGTTGGAAGAATTCCCAGTCCTTACTCGACGCACCGGGCCATCCGCCTTCAATGTAGTGAATCCCAAGAGAGTCGAGCCGCAGTGCGACTTTCAGCTTATCATTAGCCGTGAAATTGATTTTTTCCCCCTGGGTACCGTCCCGCAGGGTGGTATCGTAAAATTGTATCGACTCCATTGTCTGCACTGACCCCTTATTCCGTGTTGGTATCATTGACGTCGCCCTATTGCAGGGCGGGGCGACCTGTTTTGTCCAGTGCCTGAACGAAAATCATCTTTTTCGCCGGTCTCTGCGTCCGGCTCAAATTTTAATCCTCAGAATACGATAGGTATTCCTGCGGTTTAAATTTTCGCCGTCTTTGACCTTGACGAAAAATCCTGGTTTTCGTTCGGACATTATCTAAAAAAAACAGGCCGCCGTTTCCCTACTTGTTTCTCCGTTCCGGTCGCAGCGACCGCACAGCCGCACCGGCCTTCCACATCTCAGAGTCCCGGATGGCTTCCAGTTCCTTGTCAAGCTTCTGCTTGTAGTCCGGGGCGCTGTTGATATCGAGTACCCGCTTTGTTTCCTTGCCCGATGCAACGGATTCGTAGAGTTCATCGAAAACAGGCTTTACAGCGTCACGGAACTTTGGCGCCCAATCCAGCGCGCCCCGCTGCGCTGTGGCGCTGCAGTTGGAAAACATCCAGTCCATACCGTTTTCGTCAACCAGGCGTATCAGGCTCTGGGTCAGCTCCTCGACCGTTTCGTTGAAAGCTTCGCTGGGGCTGTGTCCGTTGGCCCGAAGCACGTTGTACTGGGCTTCCATGACGCCGGCCAGCGCACCCATGAGCACGCCGCGCTCCCCCGTCAGGTCGGAAAACACCTCTTTTTCAAAATTGGTCGGAAAAAGGTAGCCAGAACCGATGGCAATGCCGAGGGCAAGGGTTCTTTCATTGGCCCGGCCGGTATGGTCCTGGAAAACGGCCCAGCTGGAGTTGATGCCGCTGCCGGCAAGAAAATTCTGGCGGACGCTTCGGCCGGATCCCTTGGGCGCAACCAGGATAACGTCGATGTTTTCCGGCGGAATCACGCCGGTCTGGTCCTTGTAAACGATGGAAAAACCGTGGGAAAAGAACAGGGCATCGCCTTCGTTCAGGCACTGCTTGATCTTCGGCCATGTTGCAACCTGGCCCGCATCGGAGAGCAGCTCCATGATAATGGTGCCCCGCTTTGCGGCTTCTTCCAAGGGAAAGAGGGTTTCGCCCGGTACAAAACCGTCGCCTTTGGCCTTTTCCCAGTATTCGTCTCCTTCGAGCTGCCCCACGATGACATCGATGCCGTTGTCACGCAGGTTAAGAGCTTGGGCCGGCCCCTGGACGCCGTAGCCCAGTACGGCGATAGTCTCTTTCTTTAACACCTCCCTGGCCTTGTCCAGGGGAAATTCATCCGATGTGGTGACATCTTCGGTGACGCCGCCGAAATCGATCTTGGCCATTTGTCATTCCTTTCGATTTAGGTCTATGGTTTATTTGGTTCTGGTTATTTGCCGTTTTCCCGGGGCAGGGCAATGCAGCCGGTCCGGGCGATTTCCCGGATGCCCATGGGTTTCAACAGGTTCAAAACGGCCGTTATCTTTTCCGGGTCCCCGGTGATCTTGACGGTGAAGTGATCGAAGCCCACATCCACCACCTGGCCCCGGAAAATATCGGATATCCGCAGGATCTCCGCCCGGTGTTCCGCTTTGGCATTGACCTTGATCAGGGCCATTTCCCGCAGCACGTATTGGGTTCCGGTGAGATCGATGACCTTGATAACGTTGATCAGCTTGTTCAGCTGCTTTTTGATCTGCTCGATGATGGCGGGGCTTCCGTGCGTTACCATGGTGATCCGGGACACGTTGGGCTCCACGGTTTCCGCCACGGAAAGCGAGTCGATGTTGTAGCCCCGGCCGGAAAAAAGCCCGGTGATCCGGGAGAGAACCCCGGGTTCATTGTC
>SLJY01000085.1 GCA_007134875.1 Desulfobacterales bacterium | reverse complement strand
GATGCGGTTCTGGATGCATGCGAGGAAGAAAACGACTTCCAGTTCCTCTATCCGCTGGAGATGAAGCTGCGCGACCGCGTCGACATGATCGCCCGCGAAGTCTACGGCGCCGACGGCGTCGACTGGTCTCAGGAAGCGGCCCAGAAGGCCAAGATGCTGGAAGACGATCCCAGCTACGCGGACTACTCCACCATGATGGTCAAGACCCACCTTTCCCTGACCCACGACCCGACACTCAAGGGCGTTCCCAAGGGATGGCGGCTTCCCATCCGCGACGTGCTGATCTACTCCGGGGCCAAGTTCCTCTGCCCCTGCGCGGGAACCATCAGCCTGATGCCCGGAACCGGCTCCAACCCGGCCTTCCGCCGCATCGATGTGGATCCGGACACTGGTGCCGTTAGCGGCCTGTTCTAAAACCCATCGCTCAAAATCCATGGCGAAAATCTTCACGGTTTCCGCCATGGAACGATTCATCATAAGCCCATGCGAAAAAAAGCCCCGGAAGGTGTTTACACCTTCCGGGGCTTTTTTTCGGCATATGAATCAATATCGAAAGCTGTTTTCTATCCCCCCGGAAATTGCACGAACCTGATTTGGTTTCAGGAACATGGGATGGGCTGACGAAGGAAGCGCATCATAAGTTTTCGATCCCGATCCCGATAAACAATCCCGTGTGCTGAATTACCTGCATACGCCATTATATTACGATAAGCGATCGCCGGCTTTACGAAGTCGTCAAACTTGAGCCGGACGCAGAGATTGCCGAAAAAACGGTTTTCGTTCACCACTATTTATTCACCCAGCAATGCACAATCACCTTCCCCGCCAGGCGCGCGGCCGTGAACTCCGAGACCACCGACCCCTCGATTTTCACTAGCTCGTTGATATCCGCGCCGATCACCTGCCGGCTTTCCCCCACCTTCCGGACCAGACCCGCCACCTGCCGATAGCTCAATCCGCCCGGTTCCGGGGTTCCCGTACCCGGCACCGAGGCCGGATCAAGCCCGTCCAGGTCGATGCTCATGTACACGGTTTCAGGCAGGCGCGCAACCACCTCGTCCATCCAGTCATCGTTACCGCTTTCGGCAATTTCATGGGCGAAAAACGGCCGGATCCTCTTTTTCCGCATGTAGGCCCCCTCCTCGGGCGCCACCGACCGGATCCCCACCTGGACGAACGGCAGTTTCATATCGTCGGCCACCCGCCGCATGACGCACGCGTGGTTGTACCGGCTTCCGTTATAGCTATCCCTCAGGTCCAGGTGTGCATCGATTTGCAGAACGCCGAGACTTCCGTACACATTGGCCGCGGCCTGAACCACCCCGATGGTCACCGCGTGATCGCCCCCCACCGACAACAGCGGCTTGCCAATCTTCATATACCATTCGGCTTCCGTACGGATCCTTTCGATCCCTTTTTCCGGATCGTTTTCCGGAATCAAAGCCGGTGCCGTGTAAATGCCCGCATCGCTCCAATCGAGCGCCAGTTCCTCGTCCATGGGCTCCATCTCGGCCGAGGCCCGCAGCAGATGATACGCCCCGTATCGGCTGCCGCCCATGTAGGAGGGCGTCACCTCGAAGTAAACAGGCAGCACCACCAGCCGCGCCGCATCCAGTTCCGAATACCGGACATCCGTTCCCCCGAACGGCATGAAACTGCTGACATCCATCTTACAATACCACCTTCGCAGGTTTAGGCTTAGGGGACGTTGTTAACTTATTAACTTATTGCACAGCCTTCCCAATTGAAGCACCCTCTATGCTGCGGGCAATAAGTTAATAAGTTAACAACGTCCCCTTCCCTTGCCACTACTTGATGAAAATGGCAGCCGCAATCACCGTAGTCCACAGCCGTCCTTCCGCGCCCAGTGCCGCCTTGCTGATGTGCTGGGAGTGGATGATCTTGCCGGACATCTTGTAAATATCACGCCGCTCGTCATAGTCCTTTTCAGGGTCGAACTCGATTCCCAGGGTGGTCGCCAGCATGGATGCGGCGATATCCTCCGCGAAATCCCCCGCCTCGATCTCCGTCTGGCCGAACCCGTGATGCTCGGAGAGGTAGCCGTAGCGCTCGTTGCCCTCAGGCAGCGCAAGCCCGATGCTTGCCACCAGACGCCTGCCCGGCTCCTGGCTTTCCTGCTTGGCCATGACGCAGTGGGTGATCTCGCCGGCCTCCAGCTTGGCCAGGCCCACTTCCGGCTCAATGATCTTGCATCCCGGCGGAAAGATCGATGATACCTGAACAAGGTTCAGATGGGCGATCCCCGCATCCCGGAGGGCGTTTTCGAAAGAAGCGAGCTTGGCCTTGTCCGTTCCCACCCCCTTGGTAAAAAAAATATATCGTGGTACATACATACGCAGGTTCTCCTGTAATCCATACAATGAAAAAGTGCTTGAAAAATAACAACAAACTCGACTTTTGTCCAGAGTTGGCACTCCGAAAGCAGCGCGGCGCCAAAAAGGCCGGGCCGTATTTAGTGCTTGAACTGAAACCGTCTTTTTCGCCAATCTCTGCGTCCGGCTCAAATTTTAATCCTCAAAATACGCCCGGTATTCCTGTGGTTAAATTTCTGCCGTCCTTGACCTTGAAAAAATCCTGATTTTGATTCGGGCACAATTTACAACAACCAGTAACCTTAAAATGTTACCAGAACCGAAAATAAAAATGAACTATAAACTTTCGCTCAAGCAACATTGTATTGAAACGGAGATTAAAAAGCATTATAATCGGGCTGTATTCGATTATTTCAAGATGAAAGGCCGCGACGCGAGGGATTTGGGGGAAAAAATAGAACTGTTCCGGGAGGCACTGGAAGCGTTTGACTTCGGGAAGCTGAGAGGCCGGCATCCCGACCTGCGGGGAAACAGCAACGCCGATGCCGGGCTTTATAGAGACGAAACCGGCCGGCTGCTCATCACCATCAACGGGGTGGACATTGAACCATAAAAAATTCCGATTCGAAAACGGGCGGTTTCACTACTACGGCAGCCAGCCCCCGCAGGTTACCTTCCTGGGGCTTCTTTTGGCCAAGTGGTTGATCCTCACGGTGGCCGTCCTTGCGGCGGCCTATTTAATCGAAAACATCCATGTTACCAGTTTTTTCGCGGCCCTGTTCGGCGCCGCCGCCATCGGTTTTCTGAACATGTTCTTCAAACCGATCCTGCTCATCCTGACGCTGCCCATCAACATTATGTCTTTGGGGCTGTTCACCTTCATCATCAATGCACTCATGCTCAAGATGGCATCCGGGATCATCCCCGGTTTTGACGTGATCGGTTTCTGGTCGACCATCTTCGGCGCCATCACCATCTCCGTGGTCAACTGGTTTTTAAACATGATCGTGGCCGACACCACCCGCCCCGGGCGCATGCGCCGCCCCCCCGGTTCCGGACGCGGCTCAGGGCGATCCGGTCCGTCCGACTCCGACGAAACCATCGATCTCAGCAAACACGGCGACCGTTGGGAATAAATGGGGCTCTTTCGGTAGATGCCGGGATAAGCTGAGCCTGAACTGAACGGTTATAAGATTTGCCGCGGATACGGGAAGACGGATGCCCTGCGATGGGCAGCTTGCGGGGCATCCACTGATAAACTGGTAACACAATACCCGATGCCTGCATCCGCAAGCACCCGAATCAGGCCTTCCGCATCATTCACGGGCACTCCACTTTTGCTTGCAACACGCCGGTTATCTGGAATCGGCCGGGATTTGCCAGCAGCCGGGGCCCGGGAAATGCCCGGCACCCGTATTACTGCGCCGTCACAACCGCGGACAGGGTTTTTCCGATATCATCGTGAATCACCAGGTCGGCCATGTGGTCCATACCGGTGGGATCCCGGTTGATGATAACCAGGCGTGCCCCGTTTTTCTTTGCGATTTCCGGGAAACCCGCCGCCGGATAAACCACCAGCGAGGACCCCAGGGAAAAAAAGAGGTCGCAGGCCATGGCTTCATCACGGGCCGCTTCCATTTCGGCCACCGGCATCGACTGGCCGAAGGAAATGGTAGCGGTCTTGATCATCCCGCCGCACGCATCGCATGCGGGCGGCTTCTGCTCCTGCTCGAAAACCGGCCGGATCGCTTCGAGTTCGAAACGTTTTGCGCAATCCAGACAGGTGGCGTACATGGTCGAACCGTGCAGCTCGATGACCTTCTCCGGCGGAACGCCGGCGGCCTGGTGAAGCTCGTCGATATTCTGGGTAATCACGGTCGACACCTTGCCGGCCTGCACAAGCCGGGCCACTGCCAGGTGCCCCGCATTGGGCCGGGCCGCCCGTAGAATCTCGTCCATGGCAAAGCGGCGGCGCCACGACTCGATGCGCATCGCCTCGGATGCGACAAAATCCTGGAAGTTGATCGGCTTGTACTGGTCCCAGATCCCTCCGGGGCTCCTGAAATCCGGAATGCCGGATCCCGTGCTGATCCCTGCCCCCGTGAACACAACCGCCCGCCGGGTTTCGTCGATCAAGCGGCGGAGACGGTCCAGTTTTTCATCTGTTGCGTTCATAACAACCTCCTTTTTCCGATTAACTTCTGCTATGATAAAATACAATTTTTCGGATTGCAAATAAAGCGGACGGGGGCTCTACCGAACGCCAACGGCCGGGGGGAAGTCCGGAAATACCAGGCCATGAGGGTCTACATGCCGTATAGCGCAAAAAGACTTGAAACGGACAGCCATACCGCCCTGATGCCACGACCCTTTGCAACGACTACGGCATCTGCGCCACGGAGCCTCAAAACGTCTTTTCCCGGCTGCAAGGTCAACACCCGTTTTTACGAGAGAAAAACCCACACCGCTGGCATTTGTATGATGCGCTTCCTTCGTCAGTACATCTCATGCGTTCCGAGCTCAGGCTGAAAAAGAATCAATCCAACGAAGGGGAAACGGGACATCTGAAATGGCCAATTCCGGCCCGGAAGTGGACACCGGAACGCAGAGGGACTACACTTAGAAGAAGTATGCATTCAAGCAAAAAACGACTTTCAGGCATCACAATCAAGGAGGACCTATCATGATACCGGAAATCAAAAAAATCCTTTTTGCAACCGACCTTTCCGACCAATCCCGCAAATCGCTTTCCTGGGCCATGGCCTTGGCCCGGAAACACGAAGCGCAACTGCTGATGCTGAACGTGGTAGAAGATGTTTCTTTAAATAGTTTGCAGATACATTTCTCGGAAAAAGAGTGGTGCGATTTGAAGAAGCGACTCGACAACGAGGCCAAAGGGGTAATGCAGAAACGGCTGGCAGCGTTTTGCGATGAGGTAAAAAGCGAAATGCCCCAGTGCAACTACGTGGCCGACGAAATCCTTGTGCGCAGGGGCAATCCGGTGGAAAAAATTATCGATACCGCGGAAAAACAAGGCTGCGACATCATTGTGATGGGAACCCATGGCACGGGGGGACTTAGGGATACCCTCATGGGATCCACTGCCCGCCGCGTGCTCCGGCGCAGTGATATTCCCGTGTTTGTGGTGCCGGTGAGGCCCGCCCGTTAGCACCTTCGGAACATGCCGCAAGCGGACGGTTCCTTTAATGTTCCCGACAGGGGCGTTTTCAGCAAAACGCCCCTGTCGGCATGAACCCGCGTCATGCCGGGGACTCATTCCATTCGGGGCGTGCCGGAACAACCACAACGGGAATCCTGGACTTGCGCAGCACGCCACTGATCGTCGCCCCTAAGGAGTTGTCCCCCAAAAAATCCCTGCCCGCGCCCAGAACAATCAATTCACAGCCCTGCTCCTCCGCTTGGCGAACAATTGCACGATCGATATGCTTGTCGGACAAAACCACCTCCCGCCAGTTGAAATCCGCATCCGATTCCTCGACGCCAAGGTCCCGCTTATACCGGGCCATTACCTTTTCGACGATATTTTTCGATGACATCTTGCCGATAAGGGCCTCCCGGGCATCCTGTTCATGCTCCCGTTTAAGTTCCTCCCATTTCTCCTCTCCCAAAACCGCCTTGAAATGCTCCTCCACCTGCAAAGGAACATCCCGGTCCACCACGTGGAGCAAAACGATATCCGCATGATATTGGCTTGCCATGAAAAGGGAAGCCTCAAGGGCGGGCCGGCAATTTTCGGACAAGTTGGTTGCAAAGAGAAGCGATTTGACAGGTTTGAACATACAGGCACCTCGACGGGGGTCGGTTACAAAACATTTCGGCATACGGCACGGAAAAAAAGCCGCCTGGCGCGAAAAAGCGGCAGAGCAGGCGAGTCCCGCAAAGCCGGTTATGATTTTTGTCAATAATTGATGACTTTTTACGAGCGCTTAATAATTTGTTTTAGAACAAAATATATGGCAAGATTCCTATGTCGTGTCAAGAGAATATGCGGCTATAAGAAACCCGTGGATATACGGCACTACGAAAGGGGCTGCAACCCCGGGCGCCGCTCTTTAGGGTTGGAATCAATCGGGTATTGCTTTTATGATGAAAAGCGACGCCCTCATATACGCGCCCGGATATATAGACCGGGGGATTATAATGAATTTGCAAAGATTGTTTTTTGTATTTACCCAAGGAAAACATCGGACGTTTTAGCAACTTTCGTTCCGGTGTCGGACATAGAGGCACCGGGCGGGTCCTGCATGCCGTCCCCGTGCCCCGGAAACAATACCGGCCCTGTCACGCAAAACCATGTAAAAAGCGCCCGCGGGATCAATCCGCTGGCGCTTGTCAATCTACCTCTTGATGCCTGCCAGGCGCTTGACAAGGTCTTTTCGAGCCCTGATG
This sequence comes from Desulfobacterales bacterium, assembly GCA_007134875.1. Taxonomy (GTDB): domain Bacteria; phylum Desulfobacterota; class Desulfobacteria; order Desulfobacterales; family Desulfosalsimonadaceae; genus B1SED10-16. Next base: position 6,997 of record SLJY01000085.1, on the reverse strand, counting down.
TCATACTGGGAGGTAATGGCGATCTGCTCCATGATCGGAGAGCCGCCGCCGTGATAATTGCCGTAGTTCGTGCTGCCGGCCGCGCCGGGGCATGTTGCGTCGATAAAATACAGCCAGAACCGGATCTGGTCTTCCACAGGTACGTCCGGGTTCCGCTTGAGGTATTTTTTCCAGAAGCGGCTGGAGATCCGGGTGGGTAAGATCGCGCTCGCAAGGTAACGTCGCCGGAAGTCCGCCGGCGATGTTGCACAGCATCTCCTGCTCGTGGAAGACGGCTTCCCCGGTCAGGCAGCGCCCGACATTGGCATAGATGGAGTCGGGGATGTAACTGCCCGGCCCGTACGGCACCTTTCCCATGCCGGGAATGTTGATCTCAGGCTTGCCCAGGTCCGATGCCGTATAGCCCGCGGCATATCCCAGCTCGCTCACCTTGATGAGCTCGGCGAACATTTCCCGCACGTGAGAGGTCTTCTCGATGCCGTTCAACTCGGCCGCGTTGGCCGCAAGTCCCAGCAGCACGTCGCCCAGGGCCGGCTTGCACCCGGAGTATGAGTGGCGGTGAAACAGCGCGAACAGCATGGCGCAGAGCCCGCCGTGGTCGTTTTCTCCGCACAGAAACACCCGGTCCCAGGGAATGAAGGTATTTTCAAAAAGCAGGTAGGAGTCGGTGTATCCGCCATTGAAGCCCCGTTTGAAGTGCTCCCGGGGTCTTGCATTGTGGGGTTTCAATACCTGGGTCATCCCCTCGTGGTCCGCCTGGACGGCAAACGCCACGGCATACTCTTTTTCATTGGGTCCCAGGGCTCGGGTCGGAACGACCAGGATCTCGTCGGCGATGGAGGCTTCTGAAATATGAAGCTTGCATCCATTCACCACGATCCCGTCATTGTTCTTCTCCGTTGAAATACAGGTTGCGCCGTTGCTTCTTCAGCCCCTCGATATACTGTTCCTTGGTACGCATTATTCCTCCAGATCGGTTTCTTGAATCATTCGGTTGATCGTCTCCAACGGCTAACGGTGTGAAAAGGCTTTGACATGCTCGGTTAAGCAAACCGCCGGGTTCAGCTAAAAAAGCAGCCCGTCTATAGACTGCCTAAAGAGAATTCCACTTAAATTAAACTATAACTACGAAATAAATCTGTCAATCATAACCAATTATCTTTATAAAAAGTATTTTTTTATACTTACTTTATTATTATGTTCATTGATAGTATAAGCATCGAATAAAATGCAATTTTTGTTCCCGGCATCAGCGAACCGGGGCGAAGGGAATTCCAGCATCCGGATTCAACGGGGTTTTCCGGGGGAAAGTGCTATCCGCAAGCGGCTTTATTATGCAGACACGCAGACCCCCGGATCCCGGATAGCAAGGTCAATACGGTCAATTCCTATGGGGTGGGGGGGTATTATTTTTGGGGTATATCGGGCGATATTTCAGCCCTGAAGCCCATCATGGGCCCGGATTGTCACGCTCGCTATTTGCTGTACCACCAAAGCCTATAAATTGACGCATTTTGGAGAGTCGATATCCCGTGGGTTTCCGGCTTGACACGCGCTTTGAATCTTGAAATACCCCAAGCTGAGCATCTCATACTTTAAAGCTGAAACGGAAAGGAAAAGAGCTTATGTTTACAACCCGGATAACCGAACTGTTCGGGGTGAGATACCCCATTGTCCAGGGCGGGCTCATGTGGATCGCCAATGCGCAGCTGACCTCGGCGGTGGCAAACGCCGGGGGCATGGGATTCATGACCGCCCTGAGCTTTCCCGACGCGGACGCCCTGCGCGCGGAAATCCGAAAATGCCGGGAAATGACCGATAAGCCCTTCGGCGTGAACCTCACGTTCCTGCCCACTTTCCGACCGCCGGATTACCCCGCCTACATAGAGGCCTGTATCGGCGAAGGGGTAAAATTCATTGAAACCGCGGGGCGGAATCCCGAACCTTACATGGATCAAATCAAGTCCGCCGGCATAAAAGTCATTCACAAGTGCACCTCGGTCCGCCATGCTTTAAAGGCGGAGAAAATCGGGTGCGACGCCATCAGCATCGACGGCTTCGAGGCGGCAGGACACCCGGGTGAAGAAGACGTCACCTCGTTGATCCTCGTCCCCCTGACCCGGGACGCCGTTGGAATTCCGGTTGTCGCATCGGGCGGATTTGCCGACGGGCGCGGTCTGGTCGCAGCCCTGGCCCTGGGGGCCGACGGCATGAACATGGGAACCCGCTTCGTTGCCACCCGGGAGGCCCCGGTGCATGATAATGTAAAACAGGCCCTGGTAACCCACGGAGAGACCGATACACGGCTGATCATGCGCTCCCTTCGCAATACCGAGCGGGTCATGCACAATCCCACCGTGGACAAGGTGCTTGAGATCGAAAGCAGGGGCAACACGAAAATCGAGGATATCGCCCCCTTTGTTGCCGGGGCCGAAGGACTTGCCATGCTGGAAAAAGGGAACACGGAAAAAGGGGTGCTGGCAGCCGGCCAGTGCATGGGCATGATTCGGGATATTCCCACGGTGGCCGAACTGATCGACCGGATCGTCAACGAAGCGGCGACCATTATAAAAAATCGCCTCGGTAAGATGATGGCAGACGGTGCGGGCAAGTAATACGCGCGCAATACCGGTTCAACCTGAACCAGGCACCAAGCCAGTCAAAAAATGGCGATTGTTTTTCGTTTTTCTCGGTTTCCGGCTATATCAATCCCCGCTTTCCGGCCATGGCTATCATCTGGTCCAGGCTGGTTTCCGGGGGAACCCGGCGCCTGTTTTCGGAAAGCACGACCAACCGGATCGCCTCTGCCGGACAATCCGTCACGCACAGTCCGCAGCCGATGCAGCGCTCGAGATCGACCACAGCCACATCCGCCCCTCCCGCGGCGATGGCACCGACCTGGCAGCGGCTTTCGCATGCCTCGCATGCCGTGCACTCATTTCCGTCCACTACCGCGTAGTGGTTGGAAAAAACGATCTCCGCGGGCTTCGGGTGCATGTTCAGCACCCGGAGCACGCCGCAGCAGTCACCGCAACAGTTGCACATGCCCCCCGGATTCTGCGCGGTGGCCGGCTGGGTAACCAGGCCAGCCTCCCGGGCCTCGGCCAGGATCTTTTCGGCTTCTTCCAAGTTTACCTCCCGGCCCATGCCGTTATCCAGGTAATACCGGCCCATGGAGCCGAACATGAAGCAGACCTCGACGGGTTTGCCGCAGTTGTCGGAGACGAGTCCCCGCTGCTTGCGGCAGATGCAGTCCGTCACCACGATGGGATTTTTGGTTTTGAGTATTTCCCGGGCATCATCGTAGGAAGCCACGCGGTATTCAGAATCGACGGATTCAGCCACGGGAATCGTTCGCAGGAAATACTCGGCGCTTTCGGCCATGGCTTGGTCGAGACCTTCTTCCATATATCGCTCCGCCATTTTCGCGAACTGCGTGTCGAGACGGTTCACCTGGAACTCCCAGAGCCCGTGGATAAATGGAATCGCCCCGTACCGGGACGCGCCGTTTTTCTTCACCCGGAACAAAAGCCCGCGTCGGGCCATGTCCTCGAGGCGATCCGCCGCCTCAGGTTCGGAAATATTCAGTTTTTCAGCAACGGATTCGGGGGCTTCCAGCTTGGGGGTCAGAGCCAGAAACATTTCGGCATCCGCTTCTGAAAACAGGTACTTCAGGATATCGATTTCGATGCCGGAATCGGTGGGGGGAAACCCCAGGGAATACGTATCGAGCCGCTGCTGCAGCTCGCGGTAAATCGTCTCGGACATGCAGGCTCCTTGGATGATGGTTCAGGATATGAATAAATTGCGGAGACAAATCTGTACAATTGTACAAAAAAATTACACGGTATCTTGCCATTGTCAAGAAAAACCCCTACGTTGTCCAAAAAGGAGAGATAAACCGGAAAAACCATGGGAAAAAACACGGACAAATCGGAGCGGACCGGCCGAACCCGGGAAGTGGTGCTCGGTGCGGCCTGCGCGGTGTTCGCAAGACACCCCTACAATGCGGCGAGCATCCGTATGATCGCACGGGAAGGGGGGTTCGGCCATGCGGTCATCGGCTACTATTACCCCAGCAAGGCATTGCTCTTTACGGCGGTGGCTGAACGCCTCAGCGATATGCTTACCGAATCGAGCCTGGACTGGCTTGCAGAAGTGCGCCTCATGGAGCCGGACAGTGAGGCCTGCTACCAATGGGTCAATACCGCCCTGGTGAGCCTGTTTCTGCCCATGTTCCTGCGGCTCTTTGGACGATGATAAAGCATTTTGCGCTGGTCATTTTTATACCACTTCGGCGACCTGTTATGGTTATGGGGTATCCACTTTTTGACCCGACTTATGAATCGCATAAAAGTTAATAAGTCACAGTTTCTTATCGATTCATGCTTGCCATTGGCGGAGCCGGGACAGGAATAGCAAAACGGAGAGCTTGTCAACGAAGTACAAACGCGGCCAGAAGCAGGGCGACAAGCATGCCCGCGGCGAAAAGAGCCATCAGGCGAAAATCGTAGGGCGTCAGGCGGCGTGCGGCGGGGCAGCGAACAAGAACCCCGGCGACGAAAATCGCGGCCACCACCGGCAGGGCGGGTATAAACCGGTCCAGCAGGCCGGCTGCGAATACGGCCGCGACAAGCCCGGCGCAGGCCAGGGGGAAATAGACACCCATTTTGCCGGAGGCCGCCATCCGGAAAAGGCCTTGGCCGAAGAGGTTGTCATTGATACGGAAGCGTAGGGCCGCGGCGGAAAGAAACGCAATGATGATCCAGTCGGATACGCCGAACAGCGGCTGGAGATTTCCCAGTCCGGGAGCGGGAATTTTGATCAGCAGAAAATCCCCGACGGGCGGCGGCCCGGACATGCCGGAACGGTAGTACGTCTCGATGGAAGCAACGATGCGGCGGGTTGGGCCTTGAAGAATGCTGAACAGATCGGCCAGCGCCATGACCATGCAAACCAGGATCAATTCCGCCTCCCGCCTGAGAGGGGTAACGATCCAGGAGCCCAGGAGGTTGGCGAATACCAGCAGATTGGCCGTGTAGACCATGTAAAAACCCGGATTGGTGATCTCCCAATGCCGGGCGGCCAGGGCCATCAGGGCGCCGCCTGCGAGAACACCCAGCAGGCACCCGTAGCGTATTTGCGGCCGGCGGCGCATCGCCGGTTCAACGTTTAACAGGTAGGCTGCGTTTATCCGGCATCCCAGGCCGGCAAACAAAAGAACCACCGGCACATATAAAATCGATGCGGCCGGGGATGCAAGCGGCAAACTTTCGGGCCACAGCCGGAAAACCGAATGCAGGATGACGGATGCCGTAATCCATGCGGCATACATGCCAGCCAGAAACGCTGCCGGAGCGTATTGTCCTTTGTCCATGAACTATCCGAGCGGCCAAACGAAACCCGTCTTTTTCACCGTCCTTGACCTTGACAGAAAATCCTGGTTTTCGTTCGGCCATTCTCCATGATTACGGGTGAGCACGCTAATCCGTAAAATACTCCGCCTGCATATCCACGGTCAGATGGTCCTCGCTTTCCAGGCGAACGGCCAGCGCGGCCGCCTTCGGCAACTCGTACTCGAAAAAGAACCGGAAAGCGTACATCTTACCCTGGTAGAACAACACATCCTTTTTCTTCTTTGCCGTCCCAAGCCCCCTTGCCGCGGCGACCCCCTGCTTGAGCCACTGCCAGCCCACGGCAACGATCCCGAAAAACGCCAGGTAAAGCGTCGCATCGGCCAGGAAAACCTCGGCGCCTTTTTTCTGGGCCACGGTCATGAGATCGGAGCTTACACCCTCAAGACGGGTGAGTGCTTCTTCGAGCCTGCCGGCATTGGGAGCGGTTTCCCGGAACTCGCCCGCGCAGCCGATGGTCTTTCGCACCTCCTCCCGGAATGCGGCAAACGCCCTGCCGTCCTCCATGATCACTTTACGGCCGAGCAAATCCATTCCCTGGATCCCGGTCGTCCCCTCGTGAATGGGATGAATGCGGGAATCCCGGAAAAATTGCTCCAGGGGAAAATCATCGCAATATCCGTATCCGCCAAGACACTGGATTCCCTGGCTGGTCGAGAGAATTCCCATCTCCGAGGGGTAAGTCTTGGCCACCGGCGTGAGAAGCTCAAGCAGCAAACGGGCCCGCTCTTTTTCTTCTTCGGGTCCGGCCTGCTCCACGTCCGCATACCAAGCGCACTGGAGCAGCAGCCCGAGGGATCCCTCCACCACCGCCCGCTGGAACAAAAGCATACGCTTGACGTCGGCATGCTCAATGATGGGAACCGGCGGACGGTTCGGATCCTTGCCGCCGATCTTTCGACCCTGGGGGCGCGCGGCCGCGTACTCCAGGGATGCATAGTAGGCGGCCGATGCGATTCCGCATGCACCCATACCCACGCTTATCCGCGCCCCGTTCATCATCCTGAACATGTACTTGAGCCCGTTATGGGGTTCGCCCACCAGGTATCCCCGGCAATCGTCTTTTTCGCCGAAACTCAGCTCGGTAATAGGGGCCCCCTTATACCCCAGCTTGTGGTACACCTGGATCACCTGCACGTCGTTGGGGACCAGGCTGCCGTCTTCTTCAGGGCGAAGCCGGGGCACCACGAACAGCGAGATTCCCCGGACACCTGCGGGCGCCCCCTCGATCCGTGCCAGCAGCAGGTGGACCACGTTTTCGGCGCCGTCGTGATCCCCGGCGGAGATGAAGATTTTCTGGCCGGAAATGTTGTAATAACCTTCTTCGGAAAAAACGGCCGTCGTGGCGATATCGGACAGGGAGCTACCGGCCTGGGGCTCGGTCAGGGCCATGGTCCCCTGCCAGCGGCCTTCGAGCATTTTCGGGACATAGGTCTCGGTCATTTCCTTAGATCCGAAGGAGATGATGAGGTTGGCGGCGCCCGAGGTGAGATGCGAATAGACCGATGCCGAGTAGTTGGCCGCGGAAAAGATGAAATCGCACGCCCCGCCGACAATTGCCGGAAGCTGCTCGCCTCCGTCTT